>DASUPR010000413.1:0-4670 GCA_036281015.1 Pyrinomonadaceae bacterium | reverse complement strand
ACCGTTGGCAGCACTTTCCGCTTGCCACTCAAACTCTGTGTATGCCCGCGTTGCCATTCTCTAAAACCTTCCGGTAAAGCTCAGCCAAACTTTCCGCGGCGCTTTCCCACGAGTACTTCAGCGACAGCTCCCTGCCCGCGCGACCTCGTCTCGCGAGTTCCTCTTCATCACGCAGCGCCTCAGCGAGCCGCGCTGCCAAGGCGTCCTTATCAACCGTCGCAATCCAACCCGCATTCGCCAACACGATCTCTTCGGCGATGTTGACGTGCGGGCTCAACAGCACGGGCACCGAGTGTGACAACGCTTCGATCACACACAAGCCGAAGTTCTCCTGGTACGAAGGCAACGCGAGCAACGACGCACAGCTCAGCACCGCGTCTTTCTTTTCACCCTCCAGCCAGCCGGTGAATAGCACCCTATCATTTGACGCGGCTTTTGCCTGAAGTTGCGAAACGTGATCGGCAGGGCCATCACCGGCCAGTACCAGACGCCAGCGTGCAAACTCCTGCGGCAGTGAGAGAAAGGCGTCGATCAAAACGCCGAGACCTTTCTTCGGATGCAGCCGCGATAACACGAGCACGTATGGGTCGCCGGCGAGAGAAGGAAAATGATGCGCAAGGTTATCTCGCGAGAGTGTTGTCGAAGATTGCGTCTCAATGCCGAGCGCGATCACCTTGCCGTGATTCAAACCAAATAGTGCTTCGGTGGCCAGTTTCTCGGTCTCGGTTGTGTAATGGACTGCCGCGGCGCGACGCAGCATTCCCTTTCCTGACACTTGCCAGAACACGCGTTTGCGAAAAGCTTTTTGCGTCATGCTCCAGGGATCGAGTGTTCCTAACGGGCGGACGACGTAAGGGACTCCGGCTTTGCGACACACGTGCGCCGCGGCGACGGAGGAGTGGTTGAATACAGCGTGGATGTGGCTTACGTTGAACTCGCCGATGTTTGAGCGCAACCAAGACGCGAGTGGCCGTGAATATTTAAACGACTCTCCCAATTGCGCCGGAAAGAACATCGTGGGGACGCCCTTGTAATCGGAGACTTCGCCATTCGGCAGTTCATCTTCACGCAGTCCGGCGTCGGTGGTAATCAGTAACACTTCAATGCCGTGTCGTAACAGCGCGCGGCACATCGGAATGATTGCGGTTGCTGGTCCGCCGGAGCGGTCTGAAACAGAAGGTATGACGTGTAACACTCTCATCAGACGCCAGTTCAAGCTTTAGCTTGCGGCCTCAAAACAGCAGCCTAAAGGCTGAACTCTGAACCTGTGACACCGTTGATCTCGCACCACTTTGCGAGCACGTAAAGTGACCAGGGACGCGACCAGCCGACTGCTCGCGGTTTTTTCAGGAAGTTGTTCCAAACGCTTTCTACTGCCTGGGCATTCAAACCCGCGAAGCGATTCGCCAACACTGAAGATACTTCGCCGCGCATAGAGTGTTGCAGCCACTTCTCGAACGGTAACGTAAATCCCATCTTCGGACGCGCCAGAAAATCTCGAGGCAGCAGGTCGCCAACAGCATCTGCCAGCAACGGTTTGTTTCTTTCGCCGGCTTTCCATTCACCGGGCAGCGAAAGCACGTAGTCAACGACCTTTAAATCGACGAATGGAACGCGCATTTCAAGCGAATGCGCCATGCTCATCGCATCGGTATCGCGCAGCAAGGTATTGGTCATGTAGCCGCGCAGCTCGAGCCGCGAGATCGCGTTCACAGTGTCGCTTGAATGGTGATTTCCGTTGGTTTTAAAGACAGCATCGCGGCCTGTTATTCGTGTCACGAAATCGGTCGAGAAGAGCTGGCGTGAGATGCGGTAAACGTCTTCGGGCGTGCAATTGCTGTTTGCCAGTTGCCAAAACTTGTGACGCTGTACTGAGCCGTTCAATGCGACTTTCCCTACACCGGAGGCAGCACGCAAAACGCGCTTCGACAGTGGTGAGATCGAGGCGAGCTTCATCGCGCGTATGAAGCTCGGATAGCCCGCGAACAACTCATCTCCACCGAGACCCGAAAGGGCGACAGTGATTCCCGCTTTCTTTACGGCTTGCGAAACGACATAGGTGTTGATGCCGTCCATTGTTGGCTGATCGATAGCTGCGATGGCGCCGGGCAAAAGCGCAAGCAAACGATCTTCACTGAGACGTATTTCGGAATGATCGGTTTGGAAGCGTTCAGCGACGGCACGCGAGAATGGCGCTTCGTTGAATGTGGCTTCGTCAAAGACCACGCTGAACGTTTTTGGTCGATGGTCCAGCCGGCTCATTAGTGCGACCAGCGCGCTTGAATCCATTCCGCCTGAGAGAAACACACCGAGCGGCACGTCGCTCACAAGGTGAACTTGAACCGACTCTTCGAGCTCGGAGCGCAATCGCGCCACTGCTTCATCTCTGTCGCTATTTATGGTTTCTACTTTTGAGCTCGCAAAATGAGTGTCGCTTAACTCGATCTTCTTCGCTTCGCTTACCCTGACTTGCAAATAGTGACCGGGTAACAACTGCTTAACTCCGTCAATGATCGTAAGCGGTGATTCGACTGAACCGTTGGCTAGGTACGAATCGATGCCGGCGGCGCTGAGCCATCGCGGGACTAAGCCACTCGCAAGCAGCGCGCGCAACTCTGAGGCGAACACGAAGTGGTTATTAGAGACATAGTAGTAGAGCGGCTTGATACCTAAAGGATCTCGAGCGAGCAACAGGTTCTGTTTTGCGTCGTCCCAGATCGCGAGGGCAAACATGCCGCGCATTCTTCGAAATGCGTCGACGCCCCACTTCCGGTACGCACGAAGGATGACTTCGGTGTCGGTGTTTGAGAGCCACTCACCGCCAAGCTCTTTGCGCAGGTCTTTGAAGTTATAGGTTTCGCCGTTGTAGGTGATGCAGTTTCCGGTTTGCGGATCGTCCATCGGCTGGTGACCGGCGCGTGAAGTGTCGATAACCGCAAGCCGCGTACTGCCAAGAATCACATCGCCTGCTTGAAAGACGCCCTCGTCGTCAGGACCGCGGTGTCGTTGAGCAGCGTTCATTCGCTGAACAGCTAATTCGTTGGTGCCACAGGTGCTAAAAATGCCGGAGATACTGCACATCAGAAGAAATTTTCGCGCAAAGGCGCAAAGACGCGGAGAAGGCGCAAAGAAGAGTTCAGGGCTTTCTTTGCGACTTTTCTTTTCTTTGCGCCTTCGCGGGAAACCAACCGTCGACCGCCTCGCACGCGAAGGACACAAAGCGTTCTGCCCCATGTCGCAAAGTGTGCGCACTGACACTCTCCCGCGCCTGACGACCCAGGTTAGCCATGTCACTTTGAGTCGCGTCACGCATCGCATTCAAAATCGCCTCTTCATCACCCGCCGGAACGAGCCATCCATTCCGTCCTGTCTCCACAAACTCAAGTGCCGCACCCATCCGATCCGTCGCGATAACCGGCAGCCCTGCGGCAAGCCCCTCAGGAACTACCAGTCCCCACCCGTCATAACGCGAAGGAACACACAACACATCCGCGCACGCATACTCACCGGGCAGTTCATCCCACTCTCTAAACCCAGCAAACTCCACACGCTCACTCACCGGACGTAGCGTTTGCGCGAGCGACTCCCGCAACTCCCCTTCTCCAACAATTCTCAGCCGCACATTCGAAACCTCACGCGCAAGCCGCACAAACGCACGCGCCAGCAGATCCACACCCTTGCGATGAATGAGCGAGCCGGAAAACAAAAACGTCCGCACTGACGGTCTCTCCACCAGATTGTTAAAGCGTTGCAGATCGGAGAAGTAAGGCAAGTTGCAATACGCACGTCCATTCCCAAACTCTTCGCGATACCCATCAACCGCAAACTTCCCGATTCCCCAAATCGGAACCGGCGATGCATGCAGCTTCGAGAGTTTCCACTTGCGCAACAAACGCCCGGCCCACGCTGGTGGATGTGCACCCGGCCGCTCACCCCAAAAACACCACGGCGCACCGCTCATCGCTCGCTCCTCAATCAACCGCTCAGCATTCGCGTGCCGGTAATAGTTGAACACCACGAGATCAGCACGACCCGCAGACTCACGCGCCCGCGACATGTCCTCGCGATCGAGTTCTATCGACGCATGACGGCGTGCTGACGACTTCCAGAGGCGATGTGGATCACGACTACGCAGGTAAGCTACTTCGAGTGTGCACTCACCGTGCGTCTCGATTTCATTGAACAACTCAACCTGATAAGGCGAGGGCGAATCAGTCAGTACAAAAACCTTCAAGCCTTCGCGTGCCTCAACTTGATAAACAGATGCGCGAGCCCTACCCACGCCAGCACGACATAACTCACAAGTATGAGTTCCAAAATAGATCGCATACCCGAGAACAGCGCCATCACCACGATGCTGTAGATCACCAGCGCGCCCTGCGTCGTGCAACGCGTGAGCAACCCGCTGGCTGTCGAGGCGACGCGCCCGTAGAACCAGCCACCGAGCGCGATGCCGATGAAACCCAGCGACATGTAGAGTTCGCCGATCACCGAATAAGAGTAGGAAACACCCTGCACACCAAGCGCTGTCGGCAAATCAAAGCCAGGGTCCACAGGCTTACCCGGCCAGAAGACCCGCGGCACCGGACGCACAACCACGTAAATCAGGTAGTTGTGGTAAACATACGGATAAGACTCCGGAATGAGCTGAATGATCTGGCACAGACGAT
>DASUPR010000412.1:0-7939 GCA_036281015.1 Pyrinomonadaceae bacterium | reverse complement strand
TGCAGCGTTCCAAAGGATCTCGTCCTTGGACCAGAAACCGCTGAACGGAATGATGCCGCAGATCGCGAGCCAGCCCGCAAAGAAGGTCCAGTAGGTGTACGGCATGTACTTCTTCAAACCGCCCATGCGGCGCATGTCCTGTTCGTGATGCATGCCGTGAATCACGCTGCCGGCGCCGAGAAACATCAGGGCCTTGAAAAACGCGTGCGTCATCACGTGAAAGATGCCGATCACAAACGCGCCCACGCCGCAGGCCATGAACATGAAACCGAGCTGGGAAACAGTCGAGTAGGCCAGGACCTTTTTGATGTCGTTCTGCGTGAGGCCGATCGTCGCGGCGAAGATCGCGGTCGCGGCGCCGACGAGAGCAACGACCAGCAGCATCGTTTGCGAGTGC
Organism: Pyrinomonadaceae bacterium; assembly: GCA_036281015.1. Lineage (GTDB taxonomy): Bacteria > Acidobacteriota > Blastocatellia > Pyrinomonadales > Pyrinomonadaceae > PSRF01. Next base: position 7,542 of record DASUPR010000412.1, on the reverse strand, counting down.
TGGAAGATAACGTTCGTGCGGGTCACCATGTAGAGACCGGCGGTGACCATCGTCGCGGCATGAATCAGCGCGGAAACCGGCGTTGGACCAGCCATCGCGTCCGGCAGCCAGACGTGCAACGGAAGTTGAGCCGACTTACCACACGCGCCGATAAACAGTCCCAACGCAATCCACGAAAGAATGCCCCAGTGGCCGAGCGTCTCGACCGGATAGGCTTTTGCCTGTTCGAAGACCTGGGTGTATTGCGCGCTGCCAAACGTGGCGATGACGCCGAAGATTGCGAGTGCGAAACCGAAGTCGCCGACGCGGTTTGTGATGAATGCTTTGCGTGAGGCGTTCGCGGCTTCCTGGCGATCGAAGTAGTAACCGATTAAAAGATACGAGCAGAGACCCACGCCTTCCCAACCGACAAACATCATCAGGAAGTTTGAGCCCATCACGAGCACGAGCATCGCGAACATGAACAGGCCCATGTAAGCGAAGAAGCGATAGAAGCCCGTCTCGCCGTGCATGTAACCGGTCGCGAAGATGAAGATGCACAAGCCGACGCCGGTTACGATCAGCATGAAGACCGCCGAGAGGGGATCGAGTTGATAGCTCCACTCCACGTTGAGCAAAGCAAAACCCGATTGGATTCCATGATTGATCTGGACCGCGCCGCCGGGGATCCAGTCGAAACTAAAACCGTCCTGGCTGGTGAGATACGGATTGGGCCACTGCGTGGATCCATACGAAATTACCGCCGCGACGCTGATGAGGAAAGCCAGCGCAACGGAGCCAACCGCGATGCCGCCGATCAACGTTTCGGAAAAACGAAACTTACGGCCGAAGAGGCCGTTGATTGCGGCGCCAAGCAGTGGTAGCAGGGGAACTAGCCAAATGTATTTGTGCATTTCACCACTTCAGCAGATCGATCTCGTCTACCCAGATGGTTTCCTTGTTCCGATAAAGCGCGATCACGATTCCCAGCCCGATCGCCGCTTCAGCCGCGGCCACGACGATCACAAACACCGTGAAGATCTGGCCCGCGACCGCGTTCATGCTGCCCGTTTCCTGCAGGTAACGTGAGAACGCGACGAAGTTGAGATTCGCGGCGTTGAGAATCAACTCGATCGACATGAAGATGACGATGATGTTGCGCCGCGTTAACACGCCTGCCACGCCGATGATGAAGAGCAGCGCGCCGATCACGAGAAACTTCGACAGGTCGGGGTTCGCCGCCGCCTTTCGCATCAGTTCGAAACGGCTGCCGTCGTCTTGAAAAAGAAACGCCAGCGCCGGAATGAAAGAGTTGAGCATGTTCATTCAGACTGTGGTTCCAACTTCGCGAGTTCAGGATCTCGCGCTATCTCTTCTTGCAAGGTGTCGGGATCGACGTCGTCGGCAGAAGCTTCCTGTTTCAACGTGCGCGCCAGCATCACGGAGCCGATGATGGCCACCAGCAACAGCACGCTCGCAATTTCGAAAGGCAACGAAGCGTAACGATAAAGACTGCCGGCGACGCTTTCCGTGTCGTCGGTCATGACGCTGCTTCCCGTGGCGTTCGGCGGGCCGCCCGGGTTTTCCGGTGCGCCGACCGAGGCTTCACGAGGCGGATGAAGTTTCTGCAATCCGCGGTAACCTTCGTTAACCGCGTAAAGCACGCCGGCGACGAGCAGAAAACAGAAGATCAGACTCGCCGTGACCTGGCGCTGCTTGTTGAAGATCTGCTCGCTGCCTCTTTCTTCAGCGCCGACGTTGACGAGCATGATCACAAACAGAAACAGGACCATCACGCCGCCGACGTAAACCAGGATCTGCACGCCCGCGATAAACTCCGCGCCCGCGAGCACAAACAGCGCCGCCACCGAAACCAGCGACGAGATCAGAAACAGCGCACTATGCACGGCATTGCGCGCCATCACCGTCAACAGCGCCGCAAAGATCGCAGCGAGTGCGAAGATCCAGAAGAAGAGCGCTTCGTAACCGGAGAGAGTCATTATTTATTGCCGATTGCCAATTGTCGATTGCCAATTTTCATTCCGCGTGTTTCAGAGCTCGACTTTGCCGTAGTGCGGGAACTCGCCATGATTCGTGTTAGCTCGTTTGCCTCGTGAAGTAATGGTTCGACTAACCTGGCCTTCAAAAGTGAACCTTCGATTATCAATTCCAACCAAAACGCGCTTTCATCAGCTTCTTCTTCTACCACACCGAGCTTCGCGATGAACTCTGCTCTGGTCCTGCCTCGACATGCAGCGCGATAATTGGCTCCGACGGAAGATCCAGCCCTAATTAGCTGACCACCTATGGCCCTCCCCTGGGTATTCTTCGGCAGAGCCTCCACCAATTTCATTACCCGCAGCGCAAACAGCTTCGTTCTTTGTTTCAACTCTTCCGCATCCATGACGTGAGGTCTCCAATGAATGCTCTCCGCAGTGCCAATCGGCAATCGGCAATCGGCAATCAAAAATCAAAAATGCCTTAGCTCGTGTACTTCACCGTTTCCCGGCCCTGCTCCAACATCTCGCGGTTCCAGACGAAGCCGGCGCGTGAGTAGGTTGCGAGCTCGAATTCCTGTGTCAGCTCGAGGCACGCTGTCGGGCATGCTTCCTGGCAGAGCGCGCAGAACATGCAACGCGAGGTGTCGAAGATGAATTCGTCGAGCACCTTCTTACGCCGCGGTTTGCCCGCGACGATGATCTCGACGTCCATCGGTATCACGTCAATGCAGTCTTCGGGACACGCAACCGCGCAGAGGTTGCACGCGATGCAGAGCGTGTCGTGTGTTTCCGGGTCCATGTTCAAACGCGGCGCGCCGTGAAAACGCGGCGCCACGTCCGGGCGCACTTTCGGATACTGCTCGGTGTAGATTCCCTTGCCCGCAACCGCGTCCTTGTCGGTGATTGCGCCGAGGTTGTATTTAAGCGTGAGACCGAGTCCTTTGATCAGATCGATCATGAAGAACCGTTTCAGCTTCTGCGACCACGTCGGTTTTGGAGTCTTAACTAAAGGCATTCTAACTACACCTCACTTGTGGAAACCGCGGGTTTACCTTTCGGCAAATTCACCAGGCGAATATTCCGCCGCTGCGTCTTCAGGTTGAAATCGCGCGAGCGCCAGTTGATGCGCGACATCAGGAAAGCGGTGATAAACAAACCCGCCACGCCAAACACTATCACGATCGCTTTTCCCTGCGCCGTCAGGTTCAACCCGCGATCGAGAAACTCGTACGTCTTCATGTTGCGCCAACCGTTCAGCGCCTGCACCGCGAAGATCGCGATCGCCGACAACGCGATGTTGATCAGCGCCGACGGAATCAGCCACTTCCAACCGATGTCCATCAACTGGTCGTAACGAAAACGCGGCAGGGTCCAACGCAACCAGAAATAGATGTAAAGGATAATTGAAACCTTAACCAAAAACACCAGCAGGCTGACGAGCACGTACAAATTGTGATATCCGGCCGCCTCTAACCTGTAAACAAACGGAAAGTACCAGCCGCCGAGATACACCGTCGCCGCAACCGCGGAAACGACGACCATCGCTGCGTACTCAGCCATGAAAAAGAGCGACCAGCGCATGCCGGAGTATTCAGTGTGAAACCCGGCGACGAGTTCCGATTCCGCTTCCGGCAGATCAAACGGCGCACGATTGTTCTCGGCGATGCCGCTGATCAGAAACAGCAAAAACCCCGCCGGTTGATAAGCGATGAACCAGATCGAGTCGGAGCCCTGCGCGCCCACAATGCCTGATAGCGACAACGTGCGCGCAAACATCAACGCGCCGATCAGCGAGAGGCCCATCGCAACTTCGTACGAGACCATCTGCGCGCTCGAACGCAATCCGCCGAGCAGTGCGTATTTCGAATTCGACGACCATCCCGCGAGTATCAACGCCAACACGCCGACACTCGAAACGGCCAACACCAGCAGCAGCCCGATGTTGACGTCAGCGATCACCGCCCAGTCCGGTCCAAACGGAATCACAGAAAACACGATGAACGCAGACGCGACCGCGATGTATGGCGCGAAAAAGAATATCCACCGATCGGCTTTCTCGGGAATGAAGTCTTCTTTTACGAGCAGCTTGAGACCGTCAGCAATCGGCTGCAGCAATCCCCATGGCCCAACACGCATCGGCCCGAGTCGCGCCTGGATAAACGCCGAAATCTTCCGTTCCAGATACGTCGCATACGCAACCCACAGCGCAACGAGCGTAACGACCAGGCCGATCTGAATCAGCGGCCAAAGGAAGTTGTTGATCGTTTCCTGGCTGAAGAATCTCAGCAAAAGGTCGTTGAGGATGTTTATCGGACCAAGCAACAACATGCGGGTTTAGCGATCAATCTCTCCTAAGACAATATCGAGCGTGCCAATGATTGCGACGACGTCAGCCACAAGATGACCAACGCACATCTGTTTTAAAGCCTGTAGATTCACAAATGACGGCGGCCGAACGCGCACGCGATAAGGCTGCGCCGTGCCGTCGGAAACGAGATAACAACCAATCTCGCCTTTTGGTCCTTCGATCGAGTGGTAGTAATCACCCGGCGGACACTTCACGACTTTCGGCAGCTTCGCGTTGACTGGACCATCCGGCAGGTTATCCAACGCCTGCACGATGATCCGGCGCGACTGCCGCATCTCTTCCAACCGGACGAGGTAGCGATCATACGTGTCGCCGTTCTCGCCGAGCGGAATATCAAAATCCATGTCGCCATACGCGGCGTACGGCCGCGACTTGCGCACGTCCCACGCGACACCCGAACCACGCAGCGCCGGACCAGACAAACCGATCGCAATCGCTTCCGGACCAGAAATGACGCCGATGCCGACCGTGCGGCTCAACCAGATGCGGTTCTCGGAAAGCACCGTCTCATACTCGTCGAGACGCTTCGGGAAGTTGTTCGTAAACTGCCGGACGTCGTGTTCAAACTCGTCGTAAGCGTCGTTCGGCATACCGCCGACGCGCCACGCGTGACACGTCAAACGCGCGCCAAACTGCCGTTCGAAAATCTTTAAAATCTCTTCGCGTTCGCGCAGCGCCCACAACAGAACGGTCACGGCGCCGATGTCGAGCGCGTGCGTCGCGAGCCACAGCAGGTGCGACGCGATGCGATTGAGCTCGGTCAGAATCGTGCGCAGGTAATGTGCTCGCGGCGGAACAGGAAGCGCCATCATCTGCTCGACTGTTTCAACCCACACGAGACCGTTCGAAACCGCGGCGATGTAATCGAGACGATCCCAGTACGGCGCGATCATCGTGTACATGCGGTTCTCGGCGATCTTCTCCATACCGCGATGCAGGTAACCGATGTCGCAATCGAGATCGATCACGGTCTCGCCGTCGAGTCTCAGGACCACGCGCAACACGCCGTGCGTGGACGGGTGTTGCGGCCCCATGTTCAGCACCATCTCGGGGCTGTCGAGCAGGGTCTCTTGCGTTGTTGCGATTTCTACTTGATGCATTTATTGCCTATAACACCCGGTTACACGCCATGGCTCAATCACCAACCCAATCTCAGCGGCGTCGCCTTGCGAACGTTTATCCGCCAGCTTCAACACGATCGCATTCGCCGCGCTAGCTTTGTTCCAAACATTTCGCGGCTGCGCGGTTTCACCCAAAACAAACCCAGCCTCCTGCGCCGCGCCGGGCGAATCGAAGACTTTCGCGTTGTAATGAGCAGCGATCTCTTTAGGCGTCATTTGTCTTTCGGCATCACTTCTTTGCCGCCGCGGAAGATGTCGCGCATCATGCGTTCCTGCGGCACCGACAAAATCTCCAAACCGTACGCGCGCCGTTGTTGCAACTGCTCCAACTGCACTTCATCCATCTCCGGCAAGTGCTTTTCGGTCCACGCATTTTCGATAAACTCGAGCGGATAGTCCTTGCGTAACGGATAGCCTTCCCAATCGGGCGGCAGCAGCAGTCTGCGCAGATCCGGATGGTTGTTGAAGCGAACACCAAACAGATCGAACACTTCGCGTTCAAGCCAGTTCGCCGCCGGCCACACGCCGGTCACGCTGTCGACGCTGCCGCTCGTGGCTACTTTCAACCGCACGCGCTCGTTGTTCTCGATCGAAAACAGGTTGTAGATCATCTCGAACGGCGCATCCGCACGATCCGGGTAATGAACGCAGGTCACGTCCGAAAGATAGTCAAACAGCGTTTCGTTGTCCGACTTGAGAAAATCGCAAACCTCGACGATCTGTTCACGATCGACGTGAACAGACAACTGACCAACAAACTCGGACGCATCGCCGATACTCTCGCCAAACTTCGCTTTCAGCTTTTTAACGAGCGAATGATTGGCGGCGTCGGTTGGTTTCGGACCTTCTTCTTTCTTTTTAACCGGAGGTTTCGGCGCGCCTGCTGCGGCTTGTTCACCGGCCAACGATTCCTTCACCGCGGCGACACGCGACTTGGCCTGTTCGACCATTGCGGTCTTCTCGGCGTCGGCGCCTGCGAGTTCTCCTGCGGGTGGAATCGCGGAAGGTGAGGGCGTCCCGGACGAATCGGCTGGCGACCCGTCCGGTCGCATAGGTTCTTCGGAACCAGGCTGCTTCGTGTCGTCTGACATCATGGCCTGCGGCGCGTCTGTGACTACACTTCGATTAGCAGGTAGAACAACGCGCGGACTGCATTGTGACTGCTAAAAAGAGAAGAGCTTGAAATTCGGAAACTGATTATAGCAGAAGTAGTGTAAATTCCGATCACCGTGACTCGCGCCCCTCTGAATCGCACGTTGACGCTCTCTGAAAGTGAATTAGAGAGCTACAAACGCACGCTAAAAACGCTCAACGCGAAGGTCTCGTTTAGTGAAGTTCGTGACCAGCTTTTCTGTCAGGACGTCTTCACCGCACTTCCCTGTTTGCCGGACGCTTGCGTCGATCTATTGTTTGCGGATCCGCCTTACAACCTGACAAAAACCTTCAACACTAAACGCTTTCGCAAAACCTCGAGCGATGAATACGCGGAGTGGCTCGATTCATGGTTGTCGCAAACCGTGCGGCTGTTGAAACCCACCGCCTCTGTTTACATCTGCGGCGACTGGGAATCTTCCGCCGCGATTCACCGTGTCGGTGAGAAGTACTTCATACCTCGCAACCGAATTACCTGGGAACGCGAGAAGGGACGCGGCGCGAAGTCTAATTGGAAGAAGTGTGCGGAAGACATCTGGTTCTTCACGGTTTCCGAGGATTACTACTTCAATGTTGAAGCCGTCATGCTCAAACGCCGGGTGATCGCGCCCTACACCGATCGGAACGGCGCGCCAAAAGACTGGACGGAATCCGAAAACGGCCGCTTCCGTCTCACGCACCCTTCAAACCTCTGGACGGACCTGACAGTTCCCTACTGGTCGATGCCCGAGAACACCGATCACCCGACCCAAAAACCCGAGAAATTATTGGCGAAAATTATCCTCGCCAGCTCGCAGAGCGGCGATCTGGTTTTTGATCCCTTCAACGGGTCGGGCACCACCACGGTCGTCGCAAAGAAACTAGGGCGCCATTATCTTGGCGTCGAATTAGATGAAAAGTACTGTTGTTTAGCCTTGAAACG
>DASUPR010000411.1:0-2698 GCA_036281015.1 Pyrinomonadaceae bacterium | reverse complement strand
GACTCACTGCCGCGAAAACAATAATCTGCAACGGCGGCGTCAGCCGCCAACTCACAGTCCCGGGCGCCGAGCTCGTTGCGACGCACAGCGACGCGTGGAGTTTGACCTGCGTTCCTGAATCGATACTTGTGCTCGGCGGTGGCGCGACCGGTGCGCAAGTGGCGTCCGTCTTCAATGCATTCGGTTCGAAGATTCAACTCTTCCACGCGGGTCCGCGCATCCTGCCGACTGAAGACGAAGACGTGTCCGCCGCCGTTGCCACCGCCTTCCGCAATTCGGGCGTCATAATAAAGGAGAACTTTGGCGCGATTGATTCATTTGAGAAGACACCGGCCGGCGTCAGGATGTGGTTTTCAAAAGAGGGAAGGCGAGAAAGCGCCGAAGCGAGTCTGGTTGTTTGTGCGATCGGTTGGCGAGCGAACACAACCGACCTGAATCTCGAAAACGCCGGAGTCGAAACCGACCCGCGCGGCTTTATTCGTGTTGACGATTTTCTCAGAACTTCCTCAAGCAATATTTTTGCAGCCGGCGACGTGACCGGAAGAATGATGCTGGTGCCACAAGCGATTCAACAAGGATTTGTCGCGGCCACCAACGCTGTTCGCGATTCAGACATGAAGCTCGACGATCGCGTAGCTCCGGTCGGCAGTTTCACCGATCCGGAATACGCGCAGGTCGGCTTAACCGAGTCGAAGGCACGCGAACGCCACGATATTGCAACGGCGAAGATCTGCTTCGACTCCACCACTCGCACGATCATCGACGGCCGCACGTACGGTTTCTGCAAACTGATCGTCGATCGCCAGACACGTTTGATTCTCGGTTGTCACGTTGTCGGCGAACGCGCAGTGGACATCACACAGCTTGCGGCGGTCGCGATGGCGGCCGGAATGCGCGTCGACAACCTCGCGCGAGTGCCGCTTTCATTTCCCACTTACGCCGGCGCGCTTGGCCGCGTCGCCGCCAAACTCACGCGTGATCTCAACCTGACACTCGAGTGGCAGGGCAGCCGTGGAGATGTAGTGTAAGAGTTCAATGCGCCGCGGCTCCTGACGTTGCTGAAACTTTCCAGCCATATTCCCGTCACAAAATTTTAGTTACATGCGCACGCATGAAGAACCTCATCCGCTTACTAATGACCGTTTTGGTATTCGGCTCCTTCACGTTTGTGCGAAGTCAGAAACCGGCTATTCAAAAAAATGGAAGAGAGTATGGACAGCAGCAACAGTTGAAGAAGCTGCTGGCGCGGGTGGGAGTGGATGTGCCGGCGATCGAAGCACGCACCGCTCAACCGAAGAAGTATCGCGAGCTGAAGATTCGCTTGAGCGATCCCACGAAATCTCCGAGCGAGTCGCGGCCCGCTCTGAGTAAGCAGGAACAAACACCGAGCGCCGCCATCGTTGAAGACAAAAAACACTCCGGCGCACTGCCGCGCCAGCGTTCACTCGAACTCTCTCCAACACAGATATTTATCGCCGGTGTGGACGCGAACAACAAACTTCGCTGGTGGTCGATCGTTCCCGATCCGCGCGTGGTGAGATCTGAAACGCAGTCGCCCACCGGCGAGCTACGCAGCCAAGACTATTACGTTTCCAACGTCACGCTCGTCGTGGCATTTCCCGACGATCCCGAAATCGCGAACCTGCGGTTCTACCGTCCTGTGTGGAACGGAACCGACTACGACCTGAAACCGCTGACAAACGTGCCCACTCGTTAGGTGTCTGCAATGAAGACCCCACGTAAAACCTGCGCCTCTCACTGGGCAGTAAGTGCTGTCTTATTAATTCTTTGTCTTCCGCTTGTCGCTGTAGCCGAGCCGTTTGAAACCATCGTCGACAACGGCGATGCAATGAATCGCGTGGACATCACGATTCTCGGCGACGGTTACACTGCCGCGGAGATGCAGAAGTACCGCAATGACGTCCAGGCGTTGATGACGCATTTGTTCAATAACGAACCGTTTCGCGAGTATCGCAACTTCTTCAACGTACATCGCATTGATGTGGTGAGCAGTCAGTCCGGCGCTGACCATCCCGAAAGAAGCTCATTCGTAAACACCGCACTCGATGCTACTTACAACTGCAACCAGACTCAGCGGCTGATCTGCATCAACTTCACGAATGCCAACACGATCGTGGGTAACAGCGTCGCGCCGTCGCAGCGCGACATCGTGTTCGTGATCGTTAACGATGCTGAATACGGCGGATCGGGCGGGTCGATTGCTGTCACCTCGACACATCCGGACGTTCTCGAGCTAATACTTCACGAACTCGGTCACAGCTTCGGTCTGCTTGCCGACGAATACGGAGGTCCGCCGCCGCCGAATTGCATCAACAACGTTGAGCCTTCTGCTGCCAACGCGACGAAGTCGACCGACCGCGCGCTCATTAAGTGGAACCACTGGATCGATCCGCGCACGCCTTTGCCGACACAAACGATGTCGCAAGGTGTTCCGGGTATCTATCAGGGCGCGGCTTATTGCGATGCAGGACTGTATCGCCCGACATTTGAGTCGAAGATGCGCATTCTGGGGCAGTCTTACGAACAGATCAATACAGAGCAACTGATCAGGCGTATTTACAACCTCGTCACGCCGATCGACGCCAGTGAGCCGGCGGCGACGGAGATCTCGCTCACGACCGAACAGTCACAAACCTTCGCTGTTACTCCGCTGCTAACGTTCAGCAACACGATCAAG
>DASUPR010000410.1:0-4858 GCA_036281015.1 Pyrinomonadaceae bacterium | reverse complement strand
CATTCGACATCATCGGCGACGTGCACGGCTGTTTCGACGAACTCCATTCTCTATTGACCCAGCTCGGTTATGAGATCACCGCCACGAACGGCACTGTGCACGGCGTTCATCCCGAAGGCCGCAAGGTCGTATTTCTCGGCGATCTGGTCGACCGTGGTCCAAAGGTGCCGGAAGTTTTGAAGCTCGTCATGAGCATGACTGAATCGGGCGCGGCGCTCGCGGTTCCGGGCAATCACGATTCGAAGTTGATGCGCAAGTTGCGCGGCCGCGATGTGCAGATCACGCATGGTCTCGCTGAATCGCTGCAACAACTCGAAAACGAGTCGCCCGAGTTCAAAGAACAAGTAGCTGACTTCATTGACAACCTCGTCAGTCATTACGTATTGGACGACGGGCGGCTGGTTGTGGCGCATGCGGGGTTGAAGGAAGAACTTCAAGGCCGCGGTTCAGGCAAGGTCAGAGACTTCGCGCTGTACGGAGAAACGACCGGCGAGACCGATGAGTTTGGTTTGCCCGTTCGTTACAACTGGGCCGCCGAGTATCGCGGCAAAGCGATGGTGGTTTACGGCCACACGCCGGTGCCCGAACCCGAATGGCTCAACGGCACCATCTGCATCGACACCGGCTGCGTCTTTGGCGGCAAGCTGACGGCGTTGAGATATCCCGAGAAAGAGTTGGCCTCGGTGCCCGCTCTGCAAACTTACTACGAGCCGTCGAAGCCATTCCTGCGTGAAGAAGACCAGGCAGCGGAGCTCACCGCGCAACAGACGTACGACGACGTGCTCGACATCGAAGACGTGTCGGGCAAGCGAATCATTTCCACGCGTCTGCACCACACGGTCACGATTCGTGAAGAGAACAGCTTCACAGCGTTGGAGGTGATGAGCCGGTTTGCAGCTGATCCGAAATGGTTGATTTATCTACCGCCGACGATGTCGCCGTCGGAGACGAGTCGTGAAGGTGACTTGCTTGAGCATCCCTCGGAGGCGTTCGCGTACTTCCGTAATGCCGGCGTGGCGAGAGTTGCTTGCGAAGAGAAACACATGGGATCGCGCGCGGTCGTGATCGTTTGCCGCGACGAGGACGCGGCGCGAAAGCGTTTCGGTGTCGTCGAAGAGACTGCGGGCATCTGTTACACGCGCACCGGAAGAAGATTTTTCGAAGATCGCTTGCTCGAAGCGGAGTTTATCTCACGTCTTCAGGCAGCGCTCGAACGCGCGAAGATCTGGGAAGAGTTTGAGACGGATTGGGTCTGTCTCGATTGTGAGTTGATGCCGTGGTCTGCGAAGGCGCAGGAGTTGGTGCGGCAGCAATACGCGGCCGTGGGTGCTGCGGCTCATGCTTCGCTCGTTGACGTGATCGAGGCGTTGGAGGCAGCGGCGCAAGACAATTATGAGATCGCGCCCTTGCTCGATCGCTATCGACAACGGCAAACTGCGGCGGCAAAGTATCGCGACGCGTATCGCCGTTATTGTTGGCCCGTTCAGTCGCTCGACGATCTCAAGCTCGCGCCTTTTCATCTGTTGGCGACCGAAGGTAGAGTGCACACGGATCGCGATCACGTCTGGCACATGCAAACGCTGAAGAGAGTTTGCGAAGCCGATGAGCGGCTGCTGCTCGCGACGTCTTACCTCGTGGTTGACGTCACCGATCCAGCGCGCGAGCAAATCGGTATCGGCTGGTGGGAAGAATTGACTGACCGCGGCGGCGAAGGCATGGTCGTCAAGCCCTTCGATTTCATCACACGCAGCTCACGTGGTTTGGTGCAGCCGGCGGTGAAGTGCAGAGGCAAAGAGTATCTGCGCATCATCTATGGACCAGAGTACGCGTTGCCCGAGAACCTCGAGCGTTTGCGCGCGCGTGGATTGTCGACGAAGCGTTCGCTGGCGCTGCGCGAGTTTGCCCTCGGGATTGAAGGGTTAGAAAGATTTGTTCGCAATGAACCGCTGCGGCGCGTTCACGAGTGCGTGTTTGGTGTCCTGGCGTTGGAAAGCGAGCCGGTTGATCCGCGGCTGTAGACGCGGTGTTCTGCGGCGGCGAAGCCGAGGGGAAAGACTCTTACTGTAAACAAAGGCAACTAGTCTTACTGTAAACGATGTCCGACGTTGCGCCGTACAAGGCAACTAAAGGAGCCCCAATGAAGATCGGTCTGCTTGTTGTTTTACTGCTGGCAGCAGTGCCTCTAGTCGCATCTGCTCAAACTGAGTTGACGGTCACCGCCGTGAACAAACTCAATCTCGCGCGGCAGAGCGAAACGATTGAACTCACCGTTAAAGATCTTGCGCCGCTCGCCGAGAAGGACCTGACAAAGCTGCACGTGCGCGACAGTTCGGGAAGGGAATTGTTGGCCCAGTCAGTCGACACGAATTACGACGACTACCGCAAGCCCGACTTACTCATCTTCCAGGCTGACTTCAAACCGCGCGAGACGAAGACGTTCACCGTGTTCGCCGGGGCGAAGCGCGAGTACAAGAAAGAAGACTTTCGTGCCTACGGCCGATTCGCTCGCGAGCGCTTCGACGACTTCGCGTGGGAGAACGATCGCATCGCACACCGCACTTACGGCAGAGCGCTGATCTCCTGGAAAGGTGAACCACTGATCAGCAGCGCGATCGACATCTGGTCGAAGCGCACGTCGAAGATGGTCATCAACGATTGGTACATGGTGGACAACTACCACATCGATCACGGCGAAGGCGCCGACGTGTATTCGGCGGGGCCGACGCGCGGCTGCGGTGGCAGTGGTATCTGGGCTAGCGACCAGCTCTTCATTCCATCAAACTTTGTCGACTCGCGCGTGCTTGCGAATGGCCCGATTCGCGTGATGTTTGAGCTGGTTTACCAGCCCTTCTTTGCGCTGGGTGTCCAGGTCATGCCGGTTTTACGCGTTTCACTTGACGGAGGAAGTCAGTTGAACCGGTTTGAGCCCTTTTACCGCACCGAAGCCGGCGATCCGCTGGTCGTAGCTATTGGCTTGAAGAAAGTAAAAGACGCCGTGAAGGACTTCAACGCGGAACATGGCCGGCTGACAGTTTGGGAGCCGATGGACAAGAACCTCGGCATGCAGGGACTCGCGATTGTCGCGAATCCGCGCGAAGTCGACACGGTCACTGAAGACAAGCTGAATCATCTCCTCCTGCTGAAACCGACCAGGAATACGATGCCTGTGACTTATTGGGCCGGTTTCGCGTGGGATCGCGCGGGGAAGATCACGTCGGCGCAACAGTGGAACAAGTATGTTGACGAGTTTTCGGAAGCGCGCCAGTCGCCGATTGAAGTCAGTGTGAAGTGAAGAAGGAGCCGAATGATTAGAGCCGCGGTTTTGGTCGTGTTGAGTTTGTTTGTGTTGCAGGCGGAGCCGTCGAAGGAAGTTCGCACGAAGTTGTTCAAACAAGTGCTCGCCGACGATGCCGAGGTGCGCGAGTGTCTCAAGGAACAGGAAGGCGGAGCCGCGGCCGCGCAGGAGAACATGTCGGTTGAGGAGCTCGATCTCAATCGCGATGGCGTGAAGGAATACGAAGTTCAACTCTCAGGCATGTGCTCGTGTGGCGCGCACAACTGCACGATCTATCTCTACCGCGCGACGGGCCAGGGTTTTGAGTCGATTATCGAAGGCGCCGTCGGTTTGGGCATCGAACCACTGCGAACGTCAACCAACGGCTACACGGATTTTCAGATCAACGCGCACGACACGGCCGCGACCGAAGCACGCACGGTGTACAAGTTTGACGGCAAGCAGTATCGCGAAGCGCGAACGACGATCGTTCATCTCGAAACCGGCGAGAGCAAACCCGCGTTCAGGCGAGTGCAGTTCAAACGCGGCAGTTCATCGGCGACAGTGTCGGGTAAAGTCTCCATCGCCTTACCCGACCAGTATCTGGTTGGCGCGCGTGCGGGCCAGGTGATGAATGTACAACTCACTTCCCCACAAAAGTCCGTCAGGTTTCTCGTAATGAGTCCCAAGTCAACCAGCCTCATCGCCGACAACGCCCGCACCTGGACCGGCACGTTACCCGAGACCGGCGACTACCACATCATCGTCGACGGCGACGAGCGCGGCGGCACCTACTCCATGACCATCAGCATCAAGTAACACCTGCAAAAGGTTGACAGCGCCTTAATTCTGCATAAAATACGAGCGTTCGTTTTTGTATGAATGCCCAAGCTGACTCCCAGCGCGATGGAAAAGAAGAAGAGCCGCATCGAAGAAGCGGCCCGTGAACTCTTCATCTCGCACGGTTTTCACGCGACTTCCATGCGCACTATCGCCGCGCGCGCGGGCACGTCACTAGGCAATGTCTATAACTATTACCGCACTAAAGAAGAGATCCTTGAATCGATTATCGGCCGCTATCAAACCGTGATCGACGGCCGGCTGCGCGCCATCTTCGACGACATCGACGAGCCGCTCGAACCGGAGTCGCTCGTGAAGTTCGGCAAACAGATCAAGGAGATGGTCAACGCGCATCACGACTTCTGGTTGCTGATGTACATCGACGTGCTGGAGTTTGAAAACCGGCACTTCCGCAAGATGTTTGAAGGTCTCGTTCATAACCTGCGCCGCCGTTTTGCGACGCAGTTCAATGAACTGAAAAAGCAGGGACGCGTTCACGCCGACGTCGATCCCGCCGTCGGCTTCACGGCAGTGTATATGCAGTTTTTCAACTACTTCCTGGTCGAGAAACTGTTCGGCGGTAACCGCCACTTCGGGATCAGCGACGAGCGCGTCATCAAACAACTAACTGATATCTATTGCCGCGGCCTGTTGTGCAATAACAAGTAAGACTTAACTCCTGGCTTAGGTCTTTCAAGATGGATTACTTCGACTCGCAAGAAAAACGAACGTTCGTGTTTATCT
>DASUPR010000409.1:0-4121 GCA_036281015.1 Pyrinomonadaceae bacterium | reverse complement strand
GTAATGAAATGACCGGGTTGGACCACGACTGGAGATCGGCGATTGGGTGTTGCCGAAGTACCAGTAGAGACCAAGCAGCACAGCCGCACAAACCAGTAGCAATAGCAGAACTACGAGCGCATTCCGCTGGCGTGGGGGGCTTTTTATTAGTGATGTCTTCGCCGGTTTAGGAAGAGCGTGCGCCACGCTGTTTCCAAACTCGCTCGCCTTCTGATAGCGAGCTTTCGGCTCGAACGTCAACCCGCGAAGTACGATTGCTTGCGCTTCTTTCGACAGCTCTGGCCGCAGTTCGACCGGCTTGATGCAGTGCACCTTGCGCTGCAATTCCAGCAATTGAGGCCCGGAAGTCGGCCTGAACGGCCGGCGGCCGGTAATCATTTCGTAAGCGATGACCGCCAACGCGAAGATATCGCTAGCAGGCGTAAGCTCGGCGGCGCCGCGAAGTTGTTCAGGTGACATGTAGGCGAGCGTACCGACGGGCAGGTTCTGGCTCGTACTCGACGCGACGACTGACTCTCGTACCTTCGCGATTCCAAAATCCACGATCTTCACCAACTCTGTGCCGTCGTCGAGTTGCTGAAGCATGATGTTTTCAGGTTTTAGATCGCGGTGAAGAATGCCGTTCTCGTGAACATGAGCCAGCCCGGCGCCAATCTGCTTGAGAATTGAGGCAGCGCGTTCGAGGCTCATTCCCTCGTTTGTGATTTGCGATCTCAGCGTCAGACCACTCACGCGCTGCATCACGGTGTAACGTTGACCGTTCTCCAATTCACCGGCGCCAAGCAGGCCAACAACATTCGGATGATCGACACGGGCCAATGCTTCGACTTCCTGTTTGAACTTCTTTACGACATACGGATCCGACAACACCGACTGCAAAAGAACCTTAATGACAACCGGCCTGCCGTGTAACTCCAGATCTCGCGCCAGATAGATTTTGCCCATCGCACCGCGGCCCAGTTCCGCTTCGACGAGGTATCGCTGGTCTATCGTCGTCCCGATCAGATCTTCCTCGCGTTCCGCGCCGGCGCCGAAAAGCTTCAACCCTAATTCGAATAGCGGCGGGTCAAGAAAACTACCCGACGACTCGTCAGCCGCGAGAAGTAAGTTAACCTCGCGGACCAGAACCGGATCGTTATCACAGGCGTCAGCGACGAAAGCGCCACGCTCGGATGGGGTTCTTGACAATGCCAAGTAATAGATTTCCTGAATGCGGTTCCAATGGGGGCGATCCATTTTATTTTTCTCCGGAAGATGGGGAAACTCATACGGCGAAGTGGTATGGAACGCAGAGAGTTCGGGGCGCGCTGAGTGCAGTCTGCGGGTGTTAGTGTTTACGCAGGCCACCGCCATGAAAAATCGGCAGCGTTTGTCCAAAGAGTCTCACAGGTAATGTTTTGGTCCGACATTCATTACATATGCGGAGGTCCTAATCGAATGTGCACCTCCCTTGAAGCAGCATGCCCCAGACCCATCAAATCACGGACCTACTACGGGCTTGGAGTAAAGGCGACTCCGAAGCACTCGAGAAAGCAATTCCGCTGGTCGATAACGAACTGAAGAAGATCGCCCATGCGTACATGCGCAACGAAAAGCCGGGGCACACACTGCAAACAACTGCTTTAGTAAATGAAGCAGTGATGCGGTTGCTCGGAAAAGAGATTAACTGGACAAGCCGAAGACAATTTTATGCGCTGGTGGCGAGACGAATGCGTCAGGTCCTCGTCGATTACGCCAGAGCACAGTGCGCGGCGAGAAGAGGAGCAGGCGCCGAACACGTTAATGTTGACGATGTTCTTGAACTGTCCGTCGAGGTTTCGCGCGATCTGATCATGCTCGACGAAGCACTGACGAGGCTGGGCCAGCTTGACGAACGAAAAGCGAGAGTCGTCGAGTATCGCTATTTCGGCGGATTTACTTTTGAGGAAGTGGCTCAGATCCTGGATATTGCGCCGGCAACAGTCGATCGTGAATGGCGCCTTGCTCGTTCCTGGTTAAAAACACAACTGACCGCCGAACCGGAATCCGTGATATAAATCCCGCCGCTCTGCGTCATCCACTCTTCGGGAGGATCTCACATGCTTACGTGTTCCTTTGCGGCAGCTTTGCTGCGCGTCGTTCGCTTTTCGACTCTTACAATCGCCGTCATCTGCCTTGCTGCGTCGTCGCTGTACGCCGCGAAGGGCAAGGATGGGTTTCAGGCGTTCATCGTCGGGAATCCTGCCGATGCGCAACAGTCGGCTTCACTCAGTCCGGGGCTCGTGCTGATGGGCGGCGGCACTGACGTCGACGCCGCTTTTCAGTGGATGTGCCAGCGCGCGGGTGGCGGTGATTTCGTCGTGATCAGAACAACCGGCACCGACGCGTACAACCCATACATCCAACAACTCTGCCCGCAAATGGATTCCGTCGAAACGATCATCATCACGAGCACTACGGGCGCGAACTCTGCTTACGTCAGTAGTCATATTCAAAACGCCGAAGCGCTGTGGATCGCCGGCGGCGATCAGTCGACCTACACAGCGTTGTGGCGTGGAACAGCAGTGCAAACCGGCGTGAACTTTCTGCTCAACTCGAAACAAGCGCCTGTCGGCGGCACCAGCGCCGGACTCGCCGTGCTCAGCCAGTTCATCTACACCGGCGCACTCGGCTCGGTTACTTCGAGCCAGGCACTCGCCAATCCCTTTCATCGTTACGTCACGCTCGAACGCGATCTGTTTCAATCGGCACTCGGTGGTAGCAAGCTCTACGACTCACACTTCGTGACCCGCGATCGCATGGGCCGTTCGCTCGTCTTTCTCGCACGCATCGTGAACAACGGTTGGGCGGCGCAACCCCGAGGAATCGGCATCGACGAAGAAACAGCGATACTCATAACGCCGAACGGCGCCGGCACGATGGTCGGAAACGGCGCGGCCTATTTTCTCCAGGCGCCCGGCCCGGCACAGGTGCTCGCCGACAGAACGCCGATGACGTATCTCAACATCAGCGTCTACAAAGTCCCGCAAGGCGGAACGTTCAATCTATCCTCGTGGACAGGCACCGGCGGCGTTGCCTACACGCTCAACGTCAACAACGGCTCTGTCACTTCAACACAGGCCGGCGGAAACATCTACTAACACGTAAACCAACCTCAAGGCGTCTCCTATTGACAGTCTATAGGAGACGCCTGTATTCTCCTATCGAAGGTCGATAGGAGAAACGATGAAAGACAAGAAGAAGGATCTCTTGCAGGGCACGCTCGATCTGCTGGTGCTCAAGTCACTCGCACTCGGCCCGCTGCACGGGCTCGGTGTGTCCGATCGCATTGCGCAGATCACGCAGGGCGCGTTTCAGGTAAAACCCGGTTCGCTCTTCCCTGCTCTGCACCGCCTCGAAGAAGCCGGCTGGCTGAAATCGAGCTGGGGTGAGTCAGACAACAATCGCCGCGCGAAATACTACCGCCTCACCAAAAAAGGAGAACGCCAGCTCAAAATCGAAACTGACGCATGGCAACGCGTTTCGGTGGCCATTACCAGCGCGCTCGAAGCAACATAGGCCCGAAGTAATACAGGAAGGACCAGCCCATGCCGTTTTTGCCTCGCGTCAATAGTCTCTGGCGCAATCTCTTCAATAAGGAAAAGGTGGACCACGAGCTCGCGGAAGAGATTCGCGCCCACCTCGATCTGCTCACTGAAACCAAGATCAAACAAGGTCTCGCACCCGAAGAGGCGCGTCGCGCTGCACTTGTCGAATTAGGCGGCGTCGAACAGGTCACCGAAAGTGTGCGCGCGGTCAGACAAGGGCGTCTGCTCGAAGACTTGTGGCAAGACGCGCGCTATGCACTGCGAAGCTTGCGCAAGCATCCCGGCTTCACAGTAATAGCCATCTTCACGCTCGCGCTAGGCATCGGCGCAAACACCGCGATCTTCAGCGTGATCAATGCCGTGTTGCTCAGACCTTTGCCTTACGCCGATGCGGATCGGCTCGTGGTTCTGACCGAAACAGTCGCCGAGCGTCCAATCGGAGTTTCGTATCCAAACTTCGTCGACTTTCGAAACCAAAGCACGACGTTTGAGAACGTCGCGGCCGTGCGACACCGCGAGAGTTTTAATCTCACGGGCACGGGAGACAGTGAACGT
>DASUPR010000408.1:0-8279 GCA_036281015.1 Pyrinomonadaceae bacterium | reverse complement strand
TTTGATCTCAAACGCGGTCCACTCATCCGGGCCAAGTTGATGCGGCTAGCGACAGACGAACACGTACTGCTCGTGACGATGCATCACATCATCAGCGACGGATGGTCGCAAACGATCCTCATGAACGAGTTGGGGGCGCTTTACGAAGCCGCTGTCACCGGCCGTGACTCGCCGTTGCCGGAGTTGCCGATCCAGTACGCTGACTTTGCCGAGTGGCAGCGCAAGTGGCTGCAGGGCGAAGTGTTGGACCAACAACTCGACTACTGGCGAAAACATCTGACCGGCGCGCCGGCGTCGCTGGAACTGCCGGCAGATCGGCCACGGCCCGCGGTGCAAACTTTCAATGGTGCGCGGCACTCGTTTTCACTTTCGCGTGACTTATCAGCGCGTCTGGTGGAGTTGAGTCGCCGCGAAGACACGACTCTTTTCATGACGCTGCTCACCGCGTTTTATGTGCTGCTTCACCGTTACACCGGCGAGACGGACATCGTGGTCGGCACTCCGGTCGCAAACCGCAACCGCCAGGAACTCGAGCCGCTGATCGGTTTCTTCGTCAACACACTCGCGTTGCGCGCGAATCTCTCCGGCGATCCGGCGTTCCGCGAATTGCTGGCGCAGGTGCGCAACGTTTCGCTCGAAGCTTACGCGCATCAGGACCTGCCGTTCGAAATGTTGGTCGAGGAGTTGAGTCCGATTAGAGACTGGAGCCGTAATCCGCTCTTTCAAGTGATGTTCGCCCTCCAGAACATGCCGGAAGCTGCTTCACAGTCACTCGGACTCACCATCACGCCGGTCGACGTAAAGACGACGCAGGCGCAGTTTGATCTCATACTCGACGTGATCGAATTCGAAGGACAACTCCATCTGACTTTCGTCTACAACACAGACCTGTTCGACTCTTCGACCATCGAGTTATTTGCCACGCACTTCAAAGTGTTGCTGGCAGGCGTGGTCGCGGACCCCGGCCATCGGATCGGAACGCTGCCGCTGTTGACCGCGAAAGAACAGGTCTATTTGTTTGACCAACGTCTTAATACGGCCGCGCGACTGTTCAAAACCGGCGAACGCCGTCAGACGGCGACACAACCGGAACGCAATGTCGAGCGCGTTGGACCACGTAACGCGTTGGAAGTGCAACTGGCGCACATCTGGGAAGAACTGCTGCACGTAAAACCAGGCGTGCGCGACGACTTCTTCGAATTAGGCGGTCATTCACTGCTGCTCCTGTCGCTGCTGGCTCGCGTGGAACGAATCACCGGAAAGAAGTTGCGGGTGGCGTCTGTCTTGAGCGCGCCGACGATCGAATCGCTCGCGATGCTGCTGCGCGACGAAGTTGATCCTTCTGCTTCGCCACTCGTCGCGATGCAACCGCAGGGATCGTTACCGCCGCTGTTTTTTGTACACCCGGCGGGCGGCAGCGTGGCCGGTTATTTTGCTTTGGCGCGCGCGCTCGGGACGGAGCGTCCCTTTTATGCCCTTGAAGGAGTGCAGCGCGATTCTGAGGGACGAGCAGTCGAGGCGATGGCTGCGAGCTACGTGGAAGTTATTCGAACCGTTCAGCCCGGTGGTCCATACCTGTTGGGCGGGTGGTCCACCGGAGGAGTCGTCGCTTTTGAGATGGCGCGACAACTCCACGCGAGCGGCGCGGATGTCGGGCGGGTCGTATTGCTCGACTCGGTTGCGCCGGGAGATGACGATTGCAATCTGGACGATGACGTGTCAGTCCTCGCCGGGTTTGCAGTGAACCTGGGTGTCCCGCTCGATCTCACCGCAGCGGCATACGAGGAAGTCCTGCAGTCGGGCACGGAGGCGCAACTTGAATGGATGCTGGACCAGGCGCGCCAGGCCGGAGCGCTGCCGCCTGATGTTGACGCCGACGATCTTCGCCGCCGGTTCAAGCTTCACTTAGCCGACGTTGATGCGGTTAAGAACTATCGTCCGGCGCCCGCCGCAATCCCGCTCGTACTGCTGCGCGCCATCGACGAGCCGGAAGATCTGGCGACAATCGAACGCTGGCGCCGCTTGTCCGCCAACAAACTCGAAATTCACCACGTCCCCGGCGATCACCTCACGATGATGCGCGCCCCGCACGTGGCCACGCTCGCGAAAGTGCTCCACGAACTTACAAAAAATTAGTCGCGTCGTTCATCGTTTCGTTTGATCGGGTTCGTTTAAGAATTAGTGCAACCGCACAGGTATCTCAAAAGCACTTTGAAGCATCAGAGGTCTCGTAGTTTGGTACCTCGCAATAACTCAGTTCAACCTTAAAGGAGATCAACTCAAATGCGAGACAAAATGGAATCACCCGCCCCTGAAACCTCCGAGCAGAGCCGGCCGTTCTTCGCGCGTTTTCTCGAAGGCCAGGACAGATCGAATGAAGCATTCCTGACGCTCAAGTATCCGTCCGACCGTGACGAGATCGATCAACGAATTGAGTACATGTCAGGCAATAACGGACAGCAGTAATACAAACTAAGTGCGGCCCGTCGTTTCGAGCATTCGCGTGATAGTTGGTCCCGTCGCGCACTGCTCGGATGCGGGCCGCACTCCTGAACGTCTCACGCCGGACGCATGACCGCACCAGCACGCCGCGACGCTGTTCTGCTGCTGACACACAGCGACGACTTCTACACTGTCGACCTCGTCTCAGAAGCTCTCGCACGCAAAGGCGTGCGTCCCATTCGCTTCAACACAGATCTGTTTCCGTCGTTGGTCCAACTCTCGGCCCGTGCAGGCGACGAACGAGCCGCACAGCTCTTTACGGAAACGGGTCAGCAGATTTCCGTCGCGGAGGTGCGTGCTGTGTGGGCGCGCAAGATCTGGTCGCCGCGCATGTCTGATGATCTTGACGAGCGTTATCGCTCGATGTGCATCGGCGAGTCAGTTGCCGCGCTCGAAGGTTTTCTCGACGCGCTTCACGACGCGCGCTGGGTAAACGATCTCGAGCGCCAACGCGCCGCGGAAAACAAACAGCGCCAACTCCGACTGGCTGCGCGCGCCGGATTGCGCGTACCGCGCACTCTCGTCACCAACGATCCCGTGGCGGCGCGACAATTCTTCGCAGAAACAGAAAGCGGAACGGTTGCGAAGCTCCTCCGCCCAATTGCGGTCAGCATGGATGCCGCTCAGCCGTTCGTCTACACGAGCCGCGTTCGCGAAGAAGACCTGGCGAATGCAGAGACCCTTCGCCATAGCCCGATGGTCTTTCAAGAGTTGATTCCGAAAGCGTACGAACTGCGCGTTGCTTTTGTAGCGGGTGAAGTCTTTGCGGGTGCGATCGATGCAAGTGGTACGTCGCGAGGGCAGGTGGACTGGCGGCTCGTCGCACCCGAGGAGTGTCGCTGGCAAAAGGCTGAGCTGCCCGTTGAAGTCGCAAACAGCCTGCGAGAATTGATGTCGGAACTCGGCCTCGTCTTCGGCGCCATCGATTTGATCTGCACGCCTTCAGGCGAACACATCTTTCTCGAAGTTAATCCTGGCGGCGAATGGGGCATGCTCGAACGCGACCTCGGTCTTCCCATCTCGCAAGCCATCGCGGGCACGCTACTCCAAAACAAAAGTTATTGAATATGTCCATTCTCATCGTTACACACAGCGACGACAACGACAGCATCGCGCGCGTGGCGGAGACCATTGCGCGCAAAGGCGGCCACGCAATTCGCTTCGATACCGATCGCTATCCGACCGAAGTGCGTCTCACGGCTTACTATAGCGCGACAGACCGTCTCACACTCACGAATGACGAAGGAGAGTTTGATCTGCGCGAAGTAACAGCCATCTGGCACCGACGACTCAACTTCGGCGCGCAAATTCCAGCGGGTCTCGACAAGCAACTGCGCTACGCGTCACTCGGCGAAACGAGTGCGGCCGCACACGGGATGCTCGCCAGTCTCAAAGCCTTCCGCGTGGATCACGTGCACCACATCCGTCACGCAGAGAACAAACAGCTTCAGCTACAGGTGGCTCGTGAAGTCGGGCTGGACACACCGCGCACGCTAACGACAAACGACCCGGCCGCCGTGCGCGCGTTCGCGAAGAGTTGTGAGGACGGAATGATCACGAAGATGCTCTCGTCGTTCGCGATCTACGAGGAAGGAAAAGAGCTCGTCGTCTTCACCAATCCCGTGAAGCCCGAAGATCTCGCGGACCTTTCCGGCCTGAGTCTCTGCCCCGGGACTTTTCAGGAGTTACTTCCCAAAGCGCTTGAGATTCGTGTCACGGTAGTGGGCCAGCGCGTGATGTCCGCTGCGGTCGACTCACAAGTCTCCGCACGTGCCACACACGACTGGCGACGCGACGGCGTCCGCATGATTCAAGACTGGCAGCCCTACCAACTCCCGACCGAGGTTGAAGAGAAAATCCTGCGTCTGATGGACTACTTCTCCTTGAATTACGGCGCCATCGACATCATCCTCACCCCCGACGGCCGTCACGTCTTTCTCGAACTCAACCCCTGCGGCGAATTCTTCTGGCTCGAACGCGCTCCGGGCCTTCCAATCTCCGACGCAATCGCAGACCTTCTCCTCGGCCACGCTCCGCGGCGCCAATCGAATCTTTCATGACTCTTTAACGACGTCCTGCACGTTCAGCTCGCGCCAGACGCAATCGTCGCCGAAAACCATTGGCGGCGGATCGACGAGCGGGGCGAGCTGTGTGTTTTCTCCCCAGCCGTACATCATGCAGAGTGATGGTTGGTCGCACAGTTCCGCGGCGATCTCGAAGACGCCGGGGAAGAGGCCGGTGGGGATTTTCGTGTGACCTTCGGCTGACGAGTAAAGCACGCGAAGGCGGCTCGCATGACGTGAAAGCATGTCATAGTTCACAGCGCCTTCGAGAAACATGCCGTTTGCAATTGTGAGGTTGCGAGCGACATCGAGCATTGAGGCGAGATCAAGACCGAGTTCTTCGGCCGCGGCGCTCATCGAGCGCCGGCCGCGTCGCGACAATCGCACTTCCGTGCGGATAGGTTCGCCGGTTCCGACTTTCGAAACATCAGGACCAGCGAGCCTGCTCCAGCCTTCGCGTTCGCCATCAAGTATGGCCCATTGCGCCGCGAGCCAGACGTGAAAGCGTGTACGTAATGCGCCGTGTGGCCACGCGGCAAGCGCTTGCCAAACGCGTTCCGCATCAGACGCTGAAGAGAATGGATCGACATCAGGCCCCACGCTTTTCGGTATCCCGACGACGTCACGAAAGAAATGCGTCGCGGGGCGGCTAAACACCGCGTCGAAGCGCGCCATCAACACCATCGTGAGCCGCCCAAGCGTCAACTGAAACGCACGCAACTCGTCCGGCTGATAACGCTGCCGAAGCGCTTTCTGCAACGCCGGCAACGTGGACCATGAGAACGGCTCATCAGGCGCAATCGACGACGCCGTCTGTTTCACAAACGGAAGAAACTCATCCCAAAACGCGAGCAACTCTGCTTCATCGATCCCTTTGCAAAAACGTGCGCGCCGCCGCCATTGCGGCGCTTCGCCATGAAACAACTCCGGCGGCGGAACCCAATGCTTCCAAACCCGTTCATCAACTTCCGCCGGCGGAATGTGCAATCCGATGGGCATCACCTTCCAATGACGATTCGTCTCCCTCTGCTCCTCCGCAGTCATCGCCGTGAACCGGTACAACGCCACACGAGCAATCCGTGGTGGACCATCGACAAACGGCGTCTCAGCAAACAGCGCCGCACCCGGGGCTTCAGGCTCGAGCAATCGCTGCATCGTTCGATCCAGCACTGACGCAGGCGTCAGCAAATACGGATCTGTAAAACTCAACGGCTGGAAATAACCCGTTCCATCAACACCAGCCGCGTCATAAAACGTCTGATGGTCCAACCGCGGATGATGCGGCGCCACGTAACGCGGCCGGCTCAAATCATCCGTCATCGTGTAGCGATAACGATACTTCTTCCACTCGACACCATCGTTGCTACCTTCAACAACCGTCACCCAACGCTGCGGCGGCGCAGCCTGCGCATGAAACACTCCATACGCATTCACCAAATGCAACGGCTCAAAGAAACGCAACATCGCGAGAAACGCGCGCAGTGGCCCGTGGCGCAAACGTTCCCACGCCGGCCACGAAAGAAATCCGTAGTTAAACCAACTGTTGAAGATCAGATAAACCGGCGTCGCCACAATAACGAAGGCAGCAACCAGCGTGAACAACAGTCGATCGGGCGACACGAGCGCAGCCGGATCGGCAAGCGCCGTAAACAGAGACGAACTGACGTCGAGCGTCGAAATACACAGCGCGGCTGTCAGCCAATTGAAGTAACCAAAGTTACCCGTAAGCTGAATCCCGATCATCTGCGCGACGATCCCCGCGCCGCCAATCAATCGCGTTGGACCAGGAATCAGCACGAGCACCGGGCACACCAACTCCACAAACGCAATTCCTGCAAGTGTCAGTTTGTGAAAAGGATTCGGCAGCCGACTGAAGCGCCAGCCCAGCGGCGTACACAACGGCATGTTGATCAAAAAATAGCGCGTGTAGTTCCAGTCGCCGCGGCGGATGCCGATGAACTTCATCTTTCCAAACCCCAATAGCAACCGAAACAGCAACAAGTGAAAGATGAACGGCAGCAATGGATGCGGCAGCGCCGTTGCCGGCAACTGCGGCAACAACGCCCCGGCCGGCGCGAACAAACAGAGAAGGCCCGCTTCAAGCAGAACCGTGTCCCACGGATAAACGAGTCGCAGCGAGAAGTGCAGCGAAAGCCAGATCGCCCAACAGCACAGCGCGCCCCACCACCCAACCTTGCCACCCACGATCATCGCGCACGCCCCGAACATCCCGGCGCCGATGTAAACACGCAAAGCCACGTCGCCATGCGCGAGCCACAGCAGACTCGGATTAAGCCGCAGACGCGCGAACAGTGGCAGATCCTCGCGCAGCCGATTCAACTGCAAACCTACAGGCGAAATACCCCGGCTTCCCAGCAGCGGAAGAATCTGAAACCACAGCGATCCGTACGCGATAAGAAAGATGAGCCCAACGGCACGTGGAACCAGGCCCCAAATGAGGAGTCTCGACGACTCAGTAGCCAATTGGTCCAGCAGAGAATGCATCGGCACACTCGGTTGGTGTTAGAGGAAGAAACTGCGGAGTAACTTAAAAATACAACCCGCCTTCGTGAGGCGGAGTTTACAGGCCGTGAAGCGCTAGTGTAAAGTCAGGCGTCGTTGCACCGTCATTGTCGTCCTCTCATTTACCTTACGTTGGTGAATACCCATGGGTGAAACACCCAAAGCTGAAGAGTCTCTCACGCGGGTCGAGGCTGGAGGTCTGACTTTTCGCCTGAGCACCTGGGGTCCGCCTGATGCTCCGGCAGTGCTGATGCTGGGCCACGTGCCTGACATGCTGTTCAGCCTTGAACCACTGGCAGCAGCTCTGTCACAAAGCACCACTCCGCGACGCGTCCTTTTACCCGAACGAATCGATCTCGGTCCTGACCGGCACTTCCGCGCAATCGCGAACGACATCGCCAAGCTCATCGAAGCACTCGACTGCGGCCGCGTCGATATCGCCGGCATAGGCTTTGGCGGAACTGTCGCCATCTATCTCGCGATCGCTGAGCCGCAGCTGGTGCGGGCGCTCGCGCTCGTCGACGCGCCCTTGCCGAACATCCACAGCATCGACGCCGATCTTTCCCGCCGACTCGCCGAAGCATACGCGTATGTCGCAGATTTTTTGGACCCTGGTTTTGAAGCAAAAGTAGCAAGCGGTAATGACGGGTTACTTTCGCAGTTTTGGGAACGCGCTTCGTGGTGGCCCGAACAGGAAGAGGGATATCGAACCGAATTTGCGAAACCGGAATACATAGCGCGCGTGGCGGCTGCGTATCGCAGCAATTTCACGCTCGTAGAAACCAGAGAAACCTTCACGGCTGAAGACGAGCAAAGACTCTCGCCTTTTGGCCACCGCGTTGATGCCGTGCGCGCGGGCGAGCCGCGCAAACTCGTTTCTCCGGCGTTCACGCCCGAGCCGATCGTGCTGGACGTGCCTTCGCTTCACTATTTCAGTTGTCCGCAACTGTTGCCGCCGGAGCTCTCGCAGTACGAATTCCTGAGTCGCTTCGTGACTGCGCCGCGCATCGAGCTCGGAAATGAGGGTTCGTTAGGCGCGCACATTAGCGATCCTGAAGGTATCGCCGCAGTGATCACGCAGTTTTTTGCTGACGCTGCCGAACGCGCTCCGCTGGCGGTTGAAGGCGAACCCGAACCGGTTCGTGAAGCTCGCGACAGCCGTTACATCGTCGAGCAGTACGACAAAAAGAT
>DASUPR010000407.1:0-5208 GCA_036281015.1 Pyrinomonadaceae bacterium | reverse complement strand
CGCGCCCTCACACTGTGCGCGCGAATTGTTTACGGCGATCTCCACGCACCTCAACGAAGGCGCGATTCTCGTCAGCGCTGCGAAAGGCATCGAGATCGAAACCGGCAAACGTATTTCGGAGATCGTCAAGGAGGTCGCCGGCGCTACGAATCCGTTCGTCTGTCTTTCTGGACCATCGTTCGCGAAGGAAGTTATCGCCGGTCATCCCACTGCCATCGTCGCTGCCAGCAAAGACGCAGCCGCCGCACGTACGGTGCAAAGTGAGCTGAGTTTTGAGAACCTGCGCATCTACACCAACGCCGATGTCATCGGCACTGAAATCGGCGGCTCGGTTAAAAACGTGATGGCGATCGCGGCGGGAATGGCGACTGGGCTCGGATTCGGCTCGAACAGCGTCGCGGCACTAATCACGCGCGGGCTCGCGGAGATCACGCGTCTCGCCAGACGCGAAGGCGCGCAGGTCGAAACGTTGATGGGCCTCGCGGGTTTGGGCGATCTCGTGTTGACATGCACCGGCGCACTCTCGCGCAATCGCTTCGTCGGAGAAGAGCTCGGCAAAGGAAAACGGCTCGAAGAGATCATTGCTGAACTGAGCGAGGTGGCGGAAGGAATCAAAACAGCGCGCGCAGTCAAGCAGCTTGCGGATCGTGCGAATCTCGAAATGCCAATCGTGAATGAAGTGAACGCAGTGCTCTACGAAGGTAAATCCGCGCGAGATGCAGTCTCGGAATTGATGAGCCGCCCGCTGCGCGAAGAAGCATAGTTAACCAAGCTCGACCACGTCTCCAACACGAACCGTTCCCGACGAAACGACACTCGCATAAATCCCCAGCCTCTGATTCGCGTCGCGCACGATGGTGCGCACGCTGCTTCGTCGGACAAGCTAAAGCTTGAACTCCAAACGGGAACTGCTATTATGCGCAAGCCGCAACTTTTTTCAGTCAACAAAGTAAAGGAGCCCATCCGAATGTTCAAGACGTTCCATACGTCTCGCCGCAGCACCGCTGTACGTCTTTTCGTACACACGGCTTTAGCGCTTGCACTCACCACCATCGCGATACACGCGCAGCAACGAACACCGCCGGCGACAACACCGGCCGCCAAAGAGTTCGAACTGCTCAAACCGTTGCAGTATCGCAGCATCGGTCCATACCGCGGCGGCCGCTCGGCAGCAGTCGCGGGCGTGGCGTCGCAGCCGTTTGTTTATTACTACGGCGCGACCGGAGGCGGCGTTTGGAAATCAACCGACGGCGGTATCAACTGGGAATCTGTTAGCGATGGCTCCGTCTTCGGCACGGGCTCGGTCGGCGCGATCGCCGTCTCGGATTCCGATCCAAACGTGGTCTACGTCGGCATGGGCGAGTCGCCGATTCGCGGCAACGTTTCGCACGGCGATGGCATGTACAAATCGACTGACGCGGGCAAGACGTGGAAGCGCATCGGTCTCGAAGACACGCGACAAATCCCGCGCATCCGCGTTCATCCGCGAAACCCCGATCTCGTTTACGTCGCCGCACTGGGCCACGTGTGGGGTCCAAACGATCAACGCGGCGTGTTTCGTTCGAAAGACGGCGGCAAAACTTGGGAGAGGATCCTGGCGCGCGGCAACAAGGCCGGTGCGATCGATCTGATTCTCGATCCGACGAACCCAAACATTCTTTACGCCGGTTTCTGGGAGGTCTATCGCAAGCCGTGGACACTCGAGAGCGGCGGCCCCGGCAGCGGCATCTTCAAGTCGACTGACGGCGGCGACACGTGGACCGAGCTCACGCGCAATCCCGGTCTGCCGCGCGGCATGGTCGGCAAAGTCGGCATCACTGTCTCGCCCGCAAACCCCGAACGCGTCTGGGCGATCGTTGAAGCTGAAGACGGCGGCGTGTTTCGTTCGGATAACGGCGGCCGCACCTGGACCAAGGTCAACGAAGAGCGGCGGCTCCGGCAGCGCGCCTGGTACTACACGCGCATCTATGCCGATCCGAAAAACGCAGACAGTGTTTACGTTCTGAACGTCCAGTTCTTCAGATCGAACGACGGCGGCCGCACGTACTCCACGATCTCCGTGCCGCACGGCGACAATCACGATCTGTGGATCGCGCCCGACGATCCGAACCGCATGATCCAAAGCAACGACGGCGGCGCAAACGTCTCGTTCAACGGCGGCCGGAGCTGGACCGAACAGGACCAACCCACCGCGCAGTTTTATCGCGTCACCATCGACAACGATTTTCCCTACAACGTCTACGGCGCGCAGCAGGACAATTCAACCGTGCGCATCGCGAGCCGCACGACTGAAGGCGGCATCACGACCAGCGACTGGTTCGACGTCGGCGGCGGTGAGTCGGGCTGGATCGCGCCGTCGCCGAAAGACTCGAACATCGTTTTCGCCGGTTCATACGGCGGCCTGACCACTCGCTACGACAAGCGCACGGGTCAGCAGCGCGACATCAATCCCTATCCAAACAATCCGATGGGCTCGGGCGCGGACGTGTTGAAGTATCGCTTTCAGTGGAACTTCCCGATCGTCTTTTCACCGCACGATCCGAACACGCTCTATCTCGCCGCCAACGTGCTGTTCAAATCGAATGACGAAGGCAGCAGTTGGCAGATCATCAGTCCGGACCTGACGCGCAACGACAAGTCGAAACAGGGCGCGTCCGGTGGTCCAATCACGAAAGACAACACGAGCGTCGAGTACTACTCAACGATCTTTGCGCTGATGGAGTCGCCGTTGCAGGCGGGCACGATCTGGGCCGGCACCGACGACGGCCTCGTCCATATCTCGCGCGACGGCGGTAAGAATTGGTCAAACGTCACACCCGCGGCGAGCATCATGCCGGAGTGGATCCAGGTCAACTCGCTCGAAGCGTCGCCGCACGATCCGGCCACCGCGTATATCGCCGCGACGATGTACAAGTGGGACGACAATCGTCCTTATCTCTATCGCACCAGCGATTACGGCAAGACGTGGAAGAAGATCACCAACGGCATACCCGGCACGGCGTTCACGCGCGTGATTCGCGAGGACCCGCACAAGCGTGGTTTGCTTTACGCGGGAACCGAAACCGGGATGTACGTGTCGTTTGATAACGGCGAACGCTGGCAGTCGTTGCAGCTCAACCTGCCGGTCGTGCCGATCACGGATCTCGTGATTCAGAAACGCGAGAAAGAGCTGGTGGTCGCGACGCAGGGAAGATCGTTCTGGATTCTCGACGACCTGTCGTTGCTCCACCAGTTGATGGATGCGGGTGGTTTGAACTCTGTAAGCGAGACGCGGCTGTTTCAACCGAGAGATAGTTATCGAATGGCGGCTGGCGGTGGTGGTCCATTGGCTCCGACGGCGACGATCGGACGAAACCCGCCAAACGGCGTGGTGGTCTATTACTCGTTGAAAGCAAAGCCGGCGTCAGCGGTCGAGCTCGAGTTTCTCGACTCTACCGGCAAGTCGATTCGCAAGTACACGCAACGTATTCCGCGTGCAGGCGAAACAACGCCGTCCGCTGCGCCGGCCGCACCGGGCGAAGGAGGCGGGTTCGGCGGTGGTGGCGCGCAGCCGCCGGTGACGACAGAAGTCGGACTCAATCGGTTTGTATGGGACACGCGCTATCCCGAAGCCGTTCGTTTTCCCGGCATGATCCTGTGGGCCGGTGAGACGCGTGGACCAAAGCTGCCGCCCGGAAGATATCAGGTGAAACTCACCGTTGACGGCACGCCGCTCACGCAGAACTTCGAGATCAAAGCCGATCCGCGTCTCACGACCGCGCCTGCTGATTTTGCGAAGCAGTTGGAACTCGGTCTGAAGATTCGCGACAAGTTGAGCGAAACACACAATGCGATCATCCAGATTCGCGACGTGCGCAAGCAAATCGAAGATCTGCTGAAACGCGTTCCGCAGTCGAAACCGATCAACGACGCGGGCACCGCGCTCAACAAGAAGTTGACAACGATCGAAGAGACGCTCTATCAGACAAAGAACCAGAGCAACCAGGATCCGTTGAATTATCCGATCCGGCTCAACAACAAACTGGCTGCGCTTGGTGGCGTGGTCGGCAGTGCTGAAGCAGCGCCGACGGCGCAGTCTTACGCGGTTTATGACGAGGTCGTGACGGCGATCGATGCGGAGTTACAAAAGCTATCGCAGATCATCAAGACCGACGTGCCGGCGTTCAATCAACTGGTGCGCGATCAAAATATTCCTGCGGTAGTGGTAAAGTAATTCGCGTCACTATGGTCACTGTCAAACAGATCGCAGAACTAACGGACGCTAAGCTCACCGGTGATGAGAACCTGCTCGTCACCGACGTGAGCCACGATTCACGCCGGACCGGCAAGGATGCTTTATTCGCCGCTGTGTCCGGCGCACTATTTGACGCACACAAATTTGTGCCGCAAGTGATGGCGCAGGGCGCGGTTGGTGTTTTGTCAGAGCAACCGGCGCCGCCCGATTTCAACGGCGCATGG
Organism: Pyrinomonadaceae bacterium; assembly: GCA_036281015.1. Lineage (GTDB taxonomy): Bacteria > Acidobacteriota > Blastocatellia > Pyrinomonadales > Pyrinomonadaceae > PSRF01. The sequence continues at coordinate 750 of DASUPR010000407.1, read as the reverse complement.
TTGCAGGTAACAAATATTCGCCGTGCGATGGCGCTGGCCGCAGCCGAAGTACAGGGTCACCCGTCACGTGAGCTCCAGCTCGTAGGCATCACCGGCACGAACGGCAAAACCACCACTGCGTATTTGATCGCTTCCATTCCGGAAGCAGCGGGCGAACCCGTCGCGATGACGGGAACGGTCGAGTATCGACTCGGCAAACAGCGCTTCAAAGCCGATCGTACGACGCCGGAAGCGCCCGACATGCAGCGGCTGTTGCGCCAGGCGGTGGAGATTGGTTGCCGCACGGCGGTGATGGAATGTTCGTCGCAGGCGATGGATTTTCATCGTTGCGATGAGCTGGAGTATGCGGTCGCGGTCTTCACGAATCTCACCCGGGATCATCTCGATTATCACCAGACGATGGAAAACTACTGGTACGCGAAACAGCGGCTCTTCGATGGCCGGCTGGGAACGCGCCCGCGCAACTCGGTGATCAATGTCGACGATCCGTACGGCGTCGAGTTGGCCGACAAACTCGAGAACGAGGGGCTGAATGTGATTCGCTATGCCGTTAAGGCGCACGCGGATGTGACTGCACATGACGCCGAGTTCTCGTTGGAGGGGATGAAGTTTCAACTTCTGACTTCCGGCACCGAACGCGAGTTTCGCTCACCACTCGTCGGCGCGCCGCACATTTACAACACGCTGGCTGCGGTGGCGAGCGGGCTCGCGCTCGGCTACAGCCTCGACGTAATCACGGCGGCGTTGGAG
>DASUPR010000406.1:0-3199 GCA_036281015.1 Pyrinomonadaceae bacterium | reverse complement strand
GTGGGCCGTCATCGTGGCGCCGGTCTTGGCGGCGGTCACGACGAGCGCGAACAGACGTTGAACCAGTTGCTGGTCGAGATGGACGGCTTCGAGTCGAACGACGGCGTGATCCTGATCGCTTCGACAAACCGTCCGGACGTGTTGGATCCGGCGTTGCTCCGACCCGGCCGATTCGATCGGCGCGTCGTTGTGTCGCGTCCTGACGTTCGCGGCCGCGAAGGCATCCTGAAAGTTCACACGCGGAAGATTCCACTCGGCGAAGACGTCGACATCTCCGTGATCGCGCGCGGTACACCTGGATTCACCGGAGCCGATCTGGCGAACCTCGTGAACGAAGCAGCTCTCAACGCCGCGCGGTATAACAAAAAGCTCGTGGCGATGGGCGATTTCGAACTCGCGAAAGACAAAGTGCTCATGGGCGCCGAGCGCAAGAGCATGGTGATCTCGAACGAAGAGAAGCGCGTCACTGCTTACCACGAAGCGGGCCATACGCTCGTCGGTTTGAAAGTGCCGAACGCCGATCCGGTTCACAAGGTCACGATCATTCCGCGCGGTATGGCGTTGGGTGTTACGCAACAGCTTCCGGAAGGCGATCGTCACAACTACAGTCAGGAATACCTGCTGGGCCAGATCGCGATTCTGATGGGTGGCCGCATAGCTGAAGACACGTTCCTCGGCAGCATCACCACCGGCGCTTCAAACGACATCGAACGCGCAACTGAACTGGCGCGCGCGATGGTTTGCGAGTACGGCATGTCCGAGATGGGCCCGCTCACGTTTGGCAAGAAGGAAGAGCAGATCTTCCTCGGACGTGAGATTGCTCAGCATCGCGACTTCTCCGAAGACACGGCGATCAAGATCGATCATCAGGTTAAGAAGATCGTCACCGCGCAGTTTGAACGCGCGAAGGCCATCATCGAAGAGAACCGCGAGACGATGATCCGGCTTGCTGAGTGTCTGCTCGAGCGCGAGTCGCTTGACGGTGTTGAGATTCGACGGATTGTGGCAGGCCTGCCGCTTGATGAGAATCCGCCGGTTTCCGACGGTGGCGATTCTGATCGGCCGCAACTGAAGGAGCCGACGCCGAAGCCGCTGAAGCCGATTCTTCCTCCGATTACCGGAGGCAATCCACAACCGGCTTAGTCCCTCTAATCCGTGTCAACCACGGCTTGGACAATTAGGAACCACAGAATGCCCATCGGTGAGCGCACGCTCATCATGGGCATTCTTAATGTCACCCCTGACAGTTTTAGTGACGGCGGTCAGTTTCTCTCCGTGGACCAGGCTTTGTCTGTGGACCAGGCCGTGGCCCACGCCGAGAGGATGATTGCGGAAGGCGCCGACATCATCGACGTTGGTGGCGAGTCGACGCGTCCCGGCGGCGAGCCTGTTTCGGTTGAAGAAGAGATCGGGCGCGTTGTGCCGGTGATTGAAGCGCTCTCGGCGCGTGTGAGCACGCCTATTTCCGTTGACACGACGAAATCAGAAGTGGCTCGTGCGGCTTTGGACGCGGGCGCGGCGATTGTGAACGACATCTCGGCGCTGCGTTTTGATTTCTACGTCGCGGATGCCGTAGCGCGTGCTGGGGCGGGATTGGTGTTGATGCACTCGCGCGGCACACCCGCAACGATGCACCGCATGCCGCCCGTGGCAGACGTGATGAATGAAGTCATTACGAGCCTGCGCGCGAGCATTCACATGGCCGAGCGTCGTGGCGTCGCGCCCGAGTCGATCGTGATCGACCCCGGGATCGGCTTCGGCAAATCCCAGGAACAGAACCTTGAACTAATTGCGCGCCTCGACGAGTTAATCGCTGCCTTCCCCGACTACCCGTTACTAATCGGCACCTCGCGCAAATCCTTCATCGGCCGCATCCTCGCGGACGACTCCGGCACCCCCGCCCCCGCATCCGAACGCCTCCACGGCACCATGGCCACCATCACCGCCGCCGTCCTCAAGGGCGCCCACATCGTGCGCGTCCACGACGTAAAAGCCGCCGCAGAAACCATCCGCGTCGCAAAAACAATCCGCCTTTCCTGAATCCGCTAAAATCCTTTCCCCACTTGCCCTGAAGCAGGGCGCTGCGAGAGAATCCACGCTCGATGCCAAAACTCCTACGCCTTTCCCTCTTTGTCGTCATGCTCGCGTTCGTTTCCGGTTTTGCGGAGTGCTATAAGCCGGTGACGAAGAATCAGCTGCCCGCGCGGATTAAAACCGTGGCGGTGCCCGCGTTTCAGATGGAGAGTAATGCGCTCCGCTATAAGATTGAGTCGCGGTTCACTGAGGCCGTGATGAGGGAGTTGGTCCATCGTGGGCGCGGGCTGCGCGTACAGGGCGAACGCGAGGGCGCCGACGCCGTGATCGAGGGCGTCATCAAGAGTTTCAACTTTGCCGGCGTGCTGCTCGACGACAAAGGACGCGCGCGTATTTTTGAAGTCACGATTGCCGCCGCAGTCACAGTGCGCGACCAAACGGAAAACAAGGTGCTCTACGACAACCAGAACTTCGTCTTTCGCGGCGAGTATGAATTCGCCAGCGACCCGCGCAGCTTCTTCAACGAAGAAGACCCGGCGATTCTCCGCATGTCCCGCAGCTTTGCCGAAAGCATCGTTTCTACGCTCATCAACGCAGTCGAACTCGAAAAGAAATGAAGTCGCTTTCGCGAACCGAGCTTGAACGTTCATTACGCGAGAGCCCGCAACCACTGTACCTGCTGCTCGGGACGGAAAGATTTCTGCGCGACACGGCCGCGCGTTCCATCACTGAAGCGGCACTCCACGGGACACTCCTGCGTGAGTTCAACGAAGCGAGTTTCAGCCTCGTGCGCGACTCGGTGCAGGCAGCGATTGCCGCTGCAGAACAGTTGCCGATGATGTCGGACCGGCGTGTCATCAGGATTCGCGACTTCGCCCGGCTACGCGAGAACGACGAAGAGACACTCATCCGCTATCTCAATAATCCGGCGCCTTCGACGGTGATGATCCTCATCGCCGACGATCTCGATAAGCGTAAGAAATCAACCAAGGCGCTACTCGAAAACAGCGTCGTCGTCGACTTTCCGCCGCTGAAGGACGCGGAAGCAAAAGCGTGGGCCAAGTCGCGTTTGAAAGAACTGAAAGTCACGGCTGACGATTCGGTCCTGAGTGAAATCATCAGCCTCGTCGGCACTGACGTACAGACGCTCTTCAACGAGCTCGAC
>DASUPR010000405.1:0-7030 GCA_036281015.1 Pyrinomonadaceae bacterium | reverse complement strand
TGTTGCGTCGCAACGAAAGCCGTTCCGGCTTCAACCATGCGCGTGTCGGGATTTACTTCGAAGTCGTGATAACGAATTACTTCAATGCCCGCTTGTTGTAGCGGTGTGACGGCTTCGTCGACGTGTCCGGACGCAACGAGGCCGTGATCCGCGACCAGCAACGTGCGCCGGAAGCCGAGCTCCTTCGCCACATCGCCGAGTTGACTAATCGCGCCCGCGCCGAAGATGAGGCGCGTCCGCGGCTGAAAATCAAAGTTCTTCATCTATTAGCCACAAAGAAGCACAAGCCGCACAAAACGAGTCTTGTGCCTCTTGTGCCCTTTGGTGTCCTCATTCCCCTAGTTTCGCGAAGTTGCTGAAGCCGGTTTAGTGCCCGCCGCTTCGCTCAACGCGTAAAGCTGATTGCGATTCGAAATGTACAGCACGCCGTTGGCCGGCACGGGCGTCGAGTAGACCGAACTGCCCATGTTGAGCTCGGCAAGCACTTTCTTCACTTTGCCTTCCTGCATGATCACGACGTCGCCGTCTTCATCGCCGAGATAGATCTTGCCGTCGATCAGCATCGGCGAACCCCAAACAGCCGCGAATAGATCGTGAACCCAAAAGGGCTGCCCGGTCTTCGCGTCGAGTGCGTGCAGGAAGCCGCTGAAGTCGGCCTGGTAAAGGATGCCGTCCTTGATTGCCGGCGTGGAGATTGACCGGCGAATCTTGTCGTAGTGCCATACCATGCCGGTCTTGGTGATGTCGCCGCGCTTGGTAGCGTCGATGCAGTACATGTGGCCGATACCTTCGCCGTGCTCGGGGTCCTGACCGTTGGAGATGTAAACACGGTCCTGGTAGATGACGGCGGTGCTGATCACCTCGTTGCGTGTCTTGGGCCAAACGGAATCTTTCGGGTTCGTATCAAACTCCCAGAGCTTCTTGCCCGTGGTTGCTTCATAACCGCGAATCCAACCGTCGCCTTGTCCATGGACCACCTGGACCACGCCGCCGATTGTTCCGACCGTCGGCGAAGCCCACTGGCCGTGCAGGATGCGATCCTGTACGGAGTTGTCTTCCCAAACGAGTTTGCCGGTCTTTTTGTTGACGGCAATGATTGCCGGCGCTTTGGGCGAGGGAACGTTGACGTGACTCTCGTCCTGGCCGTTTGAGGTGCTGACGAAGATCAGGTCGCCGTACGAAACGGGCGACGAGTTGGCGAGGTTGTGCGGCAGCGCGCCGACTTCCTCGATCATGTCGAACCGCCAAACGACGTCGCCATTGGCCTCGCCGTTCAGTTTTTCATCAGTTACCGGACCGTCGTTCTCTTTATCGCGAAAACCCTGCGTGTCGAGACACATCAGCTCCGCGCGATTCGACACGTAGTAAACGCGATCGCCCTCGACCAGCGGAGACGAAGCGACGCCCTGGTATGGCCAGTCGTTCACGCGGCCGGCCGCAAGCTTGTCGTGGACCATCTGCCACAAAAACTCGCCATCCGATTCACGAAACGCCATCAGGATGCCTTTGTCGCCCGTGATCTTCGGATCGCGCAGTCCTTCGTTGTTCGTGCCGACGAAGACCACGCCGCCGGAGACGACGACGTTGCCGTAAGTTTGTGAGCCGAGTTGGGCCACCCACTTCACGTTCTTTTTGTTTTTGACGTCCCAACTGGTCGGGAGACCTTTCATGTTGGAGACCATGTTGCGATCGGGAGTGCCGCCCCACATGGGCCAGTCGGTGGAGCCGGGATCCGAAGCAGAAGTCGCGGGTGCGAGAAAGTAAATGCCGACGCCGAGAATCAGTGCGATAAGTAGAACCAGATTTTTAACTCTCATTTGTTCGCGTACACCTTTATGTTGTCAAAGTAGAGTTCGGCGAGGCCGTTGCCGAAGATTCCGGGAGCTCCCTGGCGGTTCGGGATCGGATCGATACGTTCGATCATCCAGGCTGCGGGTTCCGCCTCACCCACGGCCCAAACTTTTCCACGCGCGCGCGTCTTGCCTTCGGCCGTGTTTTCGACCTGCAACTTCAGGCGATACCACGTATCGGGCTTCCACGCGTAGGGGATGGCGACCGTCCGTTTTGTTTCCGGTTGCCACGGTTCCAGATGAAGCATCTGGCTGTTGCCGTACAGAGTTAACACATAACGCTGCGCAATCACACCCGCGTCGCCCTGCTGGCGGCGCTTTTGGGTTGCGAACACATCAGACTCGACCGTGTAGTTGGACCAATCAGACGGACCCATGTAAGCCCGCGAACGGCTCAGCAATGACGAACCTTCCGTCAGCTTTGCGAGTACCTTGTTGCCGTTCTGATCGCGCACCGCGTACTTCAAGGTCATGTTGTTCCACGTTGCGGGCACTGAATTCGGGGCCATCGCGTCGAAGTTTTCACTCCACGGCAACGGCGGAAACACGCGTACGCTTGCCGAACCGGTAATACCGCCGACCGTTGCTTTCACCAGGCCTGCCTGAGCGGTGTCGCCGGCCGCGGTGAACTGGCCGTTTGCGATCGTCCCTTTCAATTGATCTAGCGCCCATTGAGCGCCTGCTTCTTCACGAATGAAGTTGCCCTGCGCGTCAAACAACCGCGCCCGGAAATTAATCTTGTCACCGGGTTTCAGAATCAATTCCGTCGGCACGACCTGGACGAAAGTCGCCGCTTGCGAACTGACATTGCTGCCGGCCGCGTTAGCCGATCCCTGTGACGAACTGCTGCGTCCTTTCTTACCGATGCAGTAGAGGTTTGAATCACTGACGACAAACACGCGGCCGTTTGAAACTGCGACCGAAGCGATGATGGCTTCCGGACGTGCTTCGGTGCCGAGTAGATCCTCGTCGAGGATCTCAGCCTTGGTTGGCCCAGGTTTCAGAATGAAAAACTTGCCGTTTTCAGTGCCGACATAAAGCTTGCCGTCAGCAAACACCGGCGATGCCTTTTGAATCGTGCCGAGATTTTGCAGCCAGAGTTGTTTGCCGGTGTTCACGTCGAACGCGCCGATGTTCGCGCCGTTGTCCAACTGATAGAGCCGATCGCCGTCAATAACGGGAGAAGAGAAGCCGCCCTGCCAGCCGTAAATCTGCCATTTGACGTTTTCTTTCTTGATCTCGCCCTTCGTGGTGGCGTCGACGGCGACCATCATGCCCATCTCGTTTGACTCGAGATTCTCTTCGCTGTGGGTGAGGATCGCGGTGGTGCCTTTAACGACCACGCCGGTGTTCAGTCCGCGTTTGCTGATCTCGTACTTCCAGACGGGTTCACCGGTTTGGGGTTTGATCGCATGGACCACGCCGTCGCTCGCGCCCTGAATCAACAAGCGCGTGCCGTTGATGTTCGCGATGATCGGCGGCGCATAGGTCGTGTCGTATGGCCGGCCGCCGGGCGCGCTCACGTAGATCGTTTCGCCGGTTTTCTTATCGAAGGCCATGAACCGGTGCGCGCCGCGACCGTGCAGGCCGGTCTGAAACGTGACGCCACTCACGATCACGAGATCGCCGTCGATGATTGGCGAAACCGTGCGGCCGCCGTGCGTCGTGAGCAGGCCGAAGTCTTCACCCAGCGAACGTTCCCACAAAACTTTGCCGTCGCGATTCAGCCCGATCAGGTTGCCGCCCACGCCAAACACGTAAACGTTTCCGGTCGTTGGATCGCCGACGGGCGACGCCCACCCAACGCGATGCGGCGGCACGTCGCTCAGGTAAATATTGAAGCGATGTTCCCACAGCACCTTTCCGTTATCGGCGTTGAAGCAGATGATCCGTTCCTGCAAAGTCTCGCCTTGTCCGGCGGTGTTTATCAGGTAGACGCGATCGCCCATCACGATTGGCGCGGAGCGTCCGCCGTACGGAGCTTTCCAGGCGAGGTTATCGCCGGCCGGCGACCATTTCTCCGGCAAGCCCTTCTCGGTGGAGACGCCGTCGCGTGCGGGACCACGCCATTCGGCCCAATCGTTCGCCACGGCGAACGAGAATGCGAGAACTGCGTTCAAGAAAATGGAGATGAAGTTATTCATTTTTGGAAACCGTCTCGGTTTTAGGATGAACTATGTTTCGCTTGCAACCCTAAGGATGTAGAATACGTAAGCTCACGTTGCTGCGTTACATTTTTTTCCGGTAATTCTAACAGGTTCCGCCTCATCCGTTAACTTGGCGTTGATTGTGTTGCTCAACAGGAGAAACCATGCTGCTCCCTAAAGTCCTACTGTTGTCGTTTTTCGCCGCGCTGTCGCTACAGACCACGGCGCCCTCAAAACAGGAATTGAACGACCAGCTTTTTGAAGCCGTGCGCAAGGGCGACGCGGCGGCGGTGACTGCCGCGCTCGACAAAGGCGCCGACGTCAATGCTAAGTATCGTTATGGGATGACTGCGTTGTTCAAGGCTGCCGAGCGTGGTCACACCGAGGTCGCAAAGATTTTGTTGGACCGCGGCGTTGATGTGAAAGTCAAAGACACGTTCTACAACGCGACGGCGATGACTTGGGCGCTCGATAACAAGCACCTCGGCGTGGTGAAACTGCTGTTGGAAAAGGGCGGCGGCGACGTCGACGAAGTGCTGATACAGGGCGCGCGCGAGGAGAACGCGGAGTTGGTGAAGATCGCGCTCGATAAAGGCGGCGCTTCTCCCGCGACACTGACCGCTGCGCTGGCAATGGCGTCGGCTGAATCAAAAGGCGCGGCGATGGCGGAGATGTTAAAGGCGGCTGGCGCGAAACCGCCGTTGGAAGTGGACGCTGCGATACTTGAGACGTACGTCGGAAAATTCAGAGGCGAGCCGGGGCCGGAGATCACGATCTCCGTCAAAGAAGGACGACTGTTTGCGAGTCTCGGGCGCGATGCATTTCCGCTGATGGCGCTCGACCAGACGACGTTCCGGCCGTTGGCGTTTTCGGGGATCACGCTCGTTTTCAACCGCGAAGCGGAGAAAGTCTCGAGCATAACGTTCAAGCAGGGCCAAAACACCAGTCAACTAAAGCGCATCGAGTAACGTTCATTCTTGACTCTGTGACTTTGTGTCTGTGTGGTTTTAAACAGGAACCACAGAGACACAAAGACACGGAGAAGAAGCTAAACAGAGGTTTTTAGATGAAACGATTGCCACTCTCTCTTCTTCTTGTCGCCGTTATTTCAACCACAGTCCCTGCCCAGAATTGGCCGCAGTTTCGCGGCCCGGGCGCAACCGGAGTCGTCGAGAGTCCGGGACAACCCGTGAAATGGGACGCCGCCGCGTCGCAGAACGTCCGCTGGAAACTCGCGATCCCCGGTCTCGCACATTCGAGTCCGGTCGTGTGGGGCAACAAGATATTCGTCACCACCGCCGTCAACAGCGCCAAAGACGAAACACGCTTCGGTCTCTACGGCGACGTCGCCCCTGTTAAGAACGATCCGTCACACACATGGAAGGTCTACGCCATCGACAAGGCGAAGGGCACGATCCTCTGGGAGCGCACGGCGTCGCAAAACATTCCGAAAGTTAAGCGTCACCCGAAGTCGACTCACGCTGACTCAACACCCGTGACCGACGGCAAGTATCTCGTCGTGTTGTTTGGTTCTGAAGGACTTTACACCTACGACCTTAACGGCAAGCTGCTCTGGAAACAGGACCTCGGCGTGCTGGATGCCGGTTGGTTTTACGACGTCGATTACCAGTGGGAACACGGCAGCTCACCAATCATCTACAAAGATCTCGTCATTATTCAGGCCGACATTCAGAAAAACTCTTTCATCGCGGCCTACGATCTAAAAACCGGCAAACTGAAATGGAAAACGCCGCGCGAAGAGATCCCTTCGTGGGGCACGCCGACTGTTTACGAAGGAAAGACTCGCGCTGAGCTGATCGCGAATGGTACGAAAGCGATTCGTGGCTACGACCCGCTAACCGGAAAAGAGCTCTGGACCCTTGGGCCGATGTCTGAGATCACCACGCCCACGCCGTTTGCCGCGCACGATCTGATCTTCGTTACGAGTGGTTATGCGCCGATTCAACCGATCTACGCGATCCGTCCCGGTGGCAACGGCGATCTATCGTTGAAGGACGGCAAAGAGTCGAGCGATTTCATCGCCTGGAGCAAACAGCGCGGTGGACCATACATGCCGACGCCGATCGTTTACGGCGACCTGCTTTACACGTGTTCGAACCAGGGCGTGATGACTGCTTACAACGCCAGGACCGGTGAACGCGTTTATCAGGAACGGCTCGGCGGCACTGGCGGCGCGTTCACCGCTTCGCCCGTCGCGTCGGACGGAAAGATTTATCTGGCCAGTGAAGATGGCGACGTTTTCGTCGTCAAGGCCGGACCCAAGTATGAGTTGCTCTCAAAGAACCCGGTGGGTGAAGTCATGATGGCCACGCCCGCGATCTCGGACGGGATCGTGATCGTGCGAACCGTCTCGCACCTGTACGCCTTTGGCGAGGCGAACAACAACAACCAATCGAACAGTAAAGGATCAAACCAGTGAAATTAACGCGGCGAATCACTCTCGCACTCTTAGCTATTTCTTCGCTTACCACCGCCGGATCGGCCGCGAACTGGCCGCAATGGCGCGGTCCGGATGGCTCGGGCATCTCAACTGAGAAAAACCTGCCGGCGAACTGGACACCAAAAACCAACATTAAATGGAAAGCTGCAATTCCCGGACGCGGACACTCGTCGCCCATCGTCTGGGGCAATCGCGTATTCGTGACGACCGCGGTTGAAGGCGACGTGGTTCCGGGAGCAAAAGCCGCGAAGCACATGCTCGGCGATAAGGAGTTTGTTCATCCCGACAGCATTGGCGCGGATCGCAAACACCAGTTCAAAGTGATCGCCCTGAATCGCGAATCAGGCAAGGTTGTTTGGGAAGTAACCGCCTGGGAAGGCACGCCTTACGACAATCGTCATCGCAAGAGTTCGTACGCCGCTTCGACGCCGGCGACTGACGGCAAGATGGTCTACGCGTTCTTCGGCACCGAAGGACTCTACGCTTACGACTTCAACGGCAAGCTCGCGTGGAAAGCAAATCTCGGCAACATGGCGAACCTCGGCATGGGTACGGGAACGTCGCCGATTCTT
>DASUPR010000404.1:0-4679 GCA_036281015.1 Pyrinomonadaceae bacterium | reverse complement strand
GGCGTCGGGCGTCGCCTGTCCCAACGTCCGGGCGAGCGGCATGAGTAGACACACTATCAGGAGAAGACATTTCAGTTTGCGCATTGTTTTTCCTTAGAAGGCGTGGTCAGCGGTTTGTGCCAGCTTTTCGTTTTGCGTCTCCGATACGAGAGACGCGTTCCCACGCTCGACTTTTACGATCTTTTGACTTAACAGAGCAAGTGGCGGTGTTAGTTTATCGGTAGCTCACACTAATCTCGGAGAAACTTTAATGAAAGTCCTTTTGTTCGCTTTACTTGTTTGTTTTGCGGCGACCGGAGCGCCGGTTTCGGCGCAAACTGTTGCGTTCACTAACGTCAACGTGATCCCGATGGATCGTGAGCGGGTGCTCGCAAACCAGACCGTGGTGGTGAAGAACGGTCTCATTACCGAGATCGGCGACGCGAAGAAAGTGAAGCTGCCGAAGGACGCCGTGCGGATCGACGGCACCGGGAAGTACCTCATTCCGGGCCTCGTCGACATGCACACGCACCTGCTCTCCGACAGCAATGAGTTCCCCGATTCGATTGGACCAGACGAGCTTCGCGTGATGGTGGCAAACGGCGTCACGACTGTCCGGTTCATGATCGGAACACCCGAACTGCTGGCCCTGCGCGGCCGCTCTGCTACAGGCGAGATCGACGCCCCAACGATCTTCGTCGCGAGCCCGCATCTAACCGGCCGCGAACAAGGCAACAACTTCGTCGTTAACACGCCGGAAGAAGCGCGCGAGGCCGTGCGTAAATCGAAAGCCGCGGGTTACGACTTCATCAAAATCACGACGTTCATCAAGGCTGAAGTTTACGAAGCGGCAGTGGACGAAGCCGCGAAGCAGAACATCCGTGTGGTCGGCCACGCGGACAGCCGGTTCGTCGGCGTCGAGCGCGCGTGGAAAGCGAAACAGCAGATCGAGCACCTCGACGGTTACATGGAGCTACTGCTTCGTGCCGATGCGCCGATGAAAGGCAGCGTCTCGGACCTTTACATTTACAACCCCGAGAATTGGAAGAGCTTCGACTACATCGACGAGAGCAAGATCCCCGAGATCGCGCGCAAGACCGTCGCAGCGAACCCTTATGTCGATCCCACGCACCACTTCATGAAGAACTCTTTCGGACGCTTGCGAACCGAGGAAGAGATTCGCAAGCAGCCGGACTTCCGCTTCTACCCGCCGAAGGTCCAACAGCAATGGCTTGATTTCTACAAGAAGAACCGCTTCATCAACACCGTGCCGCTGGAACAACGTGCACGTTGGATCGCGCTGCGTGAAAAGTTGATCAAAGCAATCTACGACGCCGGCGGACGGATCATGACCGGCTCAGACACGCCCGAGTTCCTGTGGTTATATGGCTTCGGAATGCATCACGAACTGAAGGCCCTGACAGAGGCCGGCCTTTCGAATTACGCGGCGCTCGAGGCGGCAACCAAAAACCCGTCGATGTTTCTCGGCACGATCGACAAGGCCGGCACGCTCGAGAAAGGCAAACGCGCCGACCTCATACTCCTGAACGCCAATCCGCTCGACAACATCTCCGCCACCGAGAATCGCGCCGGCGTTATGCTGAAGGGCAAGTGGCACACGCAACAAGAGTTGAACGGCTGGTTGGACCAGGCCGCACAAACGATCTCGACGTCATTTAAAGAACACAAAGCCGGAAACTGACCTAACCAACCTTGAGCGCGATTTTTCCGAGGTGGTGCTCTTCGAGCGCTGCTTGCGCCTCCGCTGCCTGCTCGAGTGGAAACGTGCGATGAACGCGCACCTCGAACGGACCAGCTTCGATGAGGCGATTTAAGTTATCGAAACGTTCGCGACCACCCTCGCCATCGTACGCTTCGACACTCACTCCGTCGGGCACCTTCGGTATCGGCATCACGCCGTTTGGATAGGCCACACGGCCACCAACGCGGATCGCAGTCAGCGCTCGATCGGTCGCTTCACCACCGGCGGTAACGAGTGCGGCGTCGATCCCGTCAGGCGCAAATTCGTGGGCCACTTGCAGCACGTTTCCGCTTCGCCCGTTAACCACCGCATCCGCGCCAAGCTGTTCGACAAGTCGGACTCCGTCGTCTCCTGAAGCGACTGCAAACACGCGAGCGCCCATTCGCTTTGCAAGCTGAACGGCAAGGTGTCCGATGCCACCGCTCGCGCCGAAGATCATCACCGACTCATCAGGTTGGAGATCGAGAACATCGTCAAGTCCCGCCAACGCCGTGAGGCCGTCGCTCGCAAGCACGGCTGCTTGCTCCATTGTCAGATCGCCGGGGATCGTCGCGGCATTCTCTGCCTTGACGACGGCATACTCCGCATAAAAACCTCCCTTCGGATTCCCCAGCTCCGCGGCATAAACACGATCGCCTTCCTTGAAATCTTTTACGTTCTCACCAACCGCGACAACAGTGCCGGCTCCGTCGGTCCCTAAGACATAGGGGAACTTCGGCGCCCGGCCCAACATTTCCGCGAACCCGCCTTCGCGTTCGAACGGATCCCACGCGCCAACACCCGCGGCTTCAACGTGAATCAAGATCTCGTCCGCGCCTGGTTCAGGTGTCGGCAGAGTCTGCACTTGTAATGTTTCGGGTCCTCCAAAACGATCCAGCGCGACCGCACGCATCGTTTTTTCCTTTGCCTTGCTCGTCTGCGTCATAACTTTTGCTCCTTGATTTGATAATTCAGGGACGGGCGGGAAGCGAGGTTAAAGAACTAGCGGTGCGGCGCGGTCACAGAAACTTTCCTTTTTTGTGTGAGGTCACTTGGCGTCGTGAAAAATGATGCCGAGTGCATGGCGTTGTCCGGACCCTATGCGGCTCACGCCGTGCCGCATATTCACGCGATACACGCTCTTGCTGCCTTGCACGGGTCGATTGCGAACAGCAAACAACACTGCATCTCCCTGCCGCAGCGAAACGACTATCGGTCGTGACTGCATACGCGGCCGTTGTTCGGTCATAACAAATTCGCCGCCGGTGAAATCCTTGTCCGGATCGGATAACAGAACAGTAAGCTGAAGCGGAAAAACCTGTTCGCCGTAGAGATCCTGGTGCAGACAGTTGTAATCGTCGGTTCCGTAACGAAGTAAAAGCGGTGTCGGACGGTCCTGTCCCGCCTGGTGACAACTCTCGATGTAGTCTTTATGTTCTTCAGGGTAGCGAACGGGAATACCCATCGCCTCATTCCAACGATTCGCGAGCGGGACCAACAGCGGATAAACGCTCGTTCGCAAACGCGCGACAATGCCGGGCAGCGGATACTTGAAATACCGGTACTCTCCTCGACCGAAACCGTGTCGTTGCATTACCACCGTGCTGCGGAAGTTATCGTCTGTCTGGTAGAGACTCGATAGCTCCCCACATTCATCCACAGTCAGGACCTGGTTGATCTTTGCATTACCCTGAGCGTCGAGTTCCTGTAAGACCTGCTCCCATTCGACAGCTTTAACGCGTTCGGCGATCTTCACGAAGCGAAGATAGCAGTTTCACCGGTCTCAAACACTCCGATTCTTGCGCTCAAATTGACACGCGATGCACGTTCTGACGCACAGCACAGGTCTGGGCTAACTGGCGCTTTCAACCGAATCAACCGCTGCGTTTTACTGGATCTGATCTTATTCGTATCGCAGTGCGACTAACGGATCGACCTTCGCTGCGCGACGCGCCGGGATGTAGCACGCCAGCAACGCGACGATCGTCAGTAGTCCAATAACACTTACATACGTCACCGGATCGGTGGCCGTGATTTCGAACAGCAACGTGCGCATCAAACGCGTCAACGCAAATGCGCCGGCCAGGCCGATCACTGTGCCGATGAACAACATGCCCAGGCTCTGTTTGAAGATTAGTCGCAGCACATGAAACGGTCGTGCTCCCAACGCCATTCGCACGCCGATCTCCTGCGTGCGCTGCGCCACTGAATAAGCCATCACACCGTAGATACCGATCGCCGCCAGGAACAACGCGATACCGGAGAACGTCGCGAGCAGTAACGCGAGGAAGCGCGGTTGGACCACCGACTTCGACACCAGTTCGTTCATGGACCAAAGATTGTAAACCGGCAAAGTCGGATCCATTTCCCGAACCGCGTTGCGAATCGAGCTTTCCAATGCCGCCGATTCATTCGACGCGCGCACGACGAAATTTACGTTCGACCCAAGAAACTGATTCGCCACTTGCTGTACCTGGAAGTAGAGTTCGGGACCGGCGGGCTTATCCATGCCCGCGTTTTTCGTGTCTTCAACCACGCCGACGATGGTGCACCAGACTTTAGGCTCGGCAAATCCGGGATTCACACGCCGGCCAATCGGGCTTCCCGTCCAAAACCTTTTCGCGAGCGCCTGGTTGACGATCACAACCGGCATCGCGTTTGGGTTGGTATCCTGCTGCTCAAAAGTGCGCCCCTCAATCAGCCGAATCTTCATCGTCTTGAAGTAATCGTTACCAACGACGTTCCAGTAATCGACGTTCTGCGCGGGGCTGTCGGGTGTTTGTTGATAGCCTTCGATCTCGGTGTCGTTCGCATTGATGCGTCGAAGCGGAGGTAATCCGCTCGCTATCGACACGCCGGCCACACCGGGAATCGAGCTGAGTTTCTGCTCGAGCGAATTTACAAACTGGAGACGCTCGGGAGCCTTGTATTTAGTGTTCGGCAGATTCAGGCTGAAGCT
>DASUPR010000403.1:0-2309 GCA_036281015.1 Pyrinomonadaceae bacterium | reverse complement strand
TGGGTGAAGCACGGCCTGCTGCTGGGCTTTCGCATGGGCGCACTCACCGACATGTCCGAAGGAAATAATTTCAAGTTCTTTGACAAAGACACGTATCCGGCGCGCCCCACGAAGATCGGCGACAACGTG
Source organism: Pyrinomonadaceae bacterium (assembly GCA_036281015.1). GTDB lineage: Bacteria > Acidobacteriota > Blastocatellia > Pyrinomonadales > Pyrinomonadaceae > PSRF01. The sequence continues at coordinate 2,180 of DASUPR010000403.1, read as the reverse complement.
CGGATCGTGCCGGGTGGTTCGACGATTCGTGATGGCGCGTACGTTGCGCCGGGCGTTGTTTGCATGCCGCCGATGTTCGTGAACGCGGGTGCTTACGTTGACGAGGGAACGATGATCGACAGCCACGCGCTCGTTGGTTCGTGTGCGCAGATCGGCAAGCGCGTGCATATCTCTGCCGCCGCGCAGATTGGCGGTGTGCTGGAGCCGGTTGGCGCGATGCCGGTGATCGTTGAAGACGATGTGCTGGTGGGTGGTAATTGTGGAGTTTACGAAGGCGCGATTGTCCGCGAGCGTGCGGTCCTCGGGTCGGGAACGATCCTGACCGGTTCGACGCCGGTTTACGATCTCGTTCGTGGCGAGATTTATCAACGCAAAGCAGGCGCTGCGCTCGAGATTCCCGCCGGCGCCGTGGTTGTGCCCGGTTCGCGCGCGGTGCAAACTGAGCAGGGACGTAACTGGGGCATTTCACTTTACGCGGCGATCATCGTGAAGTATCGCGATGAAAAGACGGAAACGGCGGTGCAACTCGAGGAATATCTGCGTTGAATAATTTTGCGCCACCGAAACGTCTGCAGGGAATTGAAAAGAGTGTCATCCGGCAGGTCTTCGATCGCGCGTTGCCCGGCAGTATCAATCTCGGTTTGGGTGAACCCGATTTATGGACGCCCGACATTGTTCGGGAAGCAGCGATAGCAACTCTTACGAAGGAGCAAAGCGGCTACACTTCACACGCCGGGTTACCGGAACTGCGCCGGCTGATCGCTGCTCAGTATCCTTACCTGGAAGAGAACAGCGGCCGCGTGATAGTAACAGCCGGGTCGCAGGAAGCTTTGTACCTTGCGTTGATGGTCCTGGTTGACGAAGGCGACGAGGTGTTGCTTCCGAATCCGGGTTTTGTGGCGTATCCGACGATCGTGAAGATGGCGGGCGGCGTGGCGAAGTTTTATCGCTTGTCGCGTGAGAATGGATTTGCGTTTGACGTGGATGAGTTTCGTCGGGCGTTGACGCCGCAGACGAAAGTCGTTGTTTGCATTAGTCCTTCAAATCCCACGGGACGCACGCTTTCGCGAGACGATCTGATCGCGATCGCGGACGCGGTCCGAGATCACGGCGCGTATTTGATCAGCGACGAGATCTATCGCGAGCTTTACTACACGCCCGAGCGGCCCGAGTCTGCGTCCTCGTTCTACGATCGCACGATTGTGATCAGCGGTCTTTCGAAGTCGATGAGCATGACGGGATGGCGGCTTGGTTGGATGGGCGGCGACGAAGCAGTGATCAACGCCGCGCTCGTGTTGCACGGTTATGTGACGACGTGTGCGTCGACTGTTACGCAGAAGGCGTCGCTCGTGGCGTGGAGTGATGAAGCGGAAACGGCGCGCGCGCGTTTTCGCGAGACGTTTCAGTCGCGACGCGATCACCTGTTGAAGTTGATCGAAACTGAGTTGGGGTTGCGAGCCGTGACGCCGGAAGGCGCGTTCTACACGATGCTTGATGTGCATGAGTTTGGTCCATCGATGAAAGTTGCCGAGGCGTTGTTGAGCGCGCGGGTGATCACCGTTCCCGGCGCGGCGTTTGGCAGCGAGAGTGAGGGTTTTCTGCGCGTGTCGTTCTGCGCGGATCACGAGACGTTGAGCGAAGGCGTGCAGCGAATAAAACGAGGTTTGGAATCTACATGAGCCGTAAGTATCGAGTCGGAATTCTCGGCGCGACCGGTATGGTCGGGCAGCGGTTTATTCAACTGCTGGTGGACCATCCGCAGTTTGAAGTCACTGCGGTCGCGGCGTCAGATCGTTCACAGGGAAAGACTTACGGCGAAGCTTGCACGTGGCGTTTGAGCGGTGAAATGCCTTCCGCTGTGCGAAAGATGCCGGTCCAGCCGCCTGCGCCGCCACTCGATTGCGATCTCGTGTTTTCGAGTTTGCCCGGTGAAATCGCGCGTGAAACTGAAGGAAGTTTTGCCGCGGCCGGTTATCCGGTGATCAGCAACTCGTCTGCGTTTCGCATGGATGAAGATGTGCCGCTGTTGATTCCGGAAGTCAATCACGAGCACCTCGGTTTGCTCGAACAGCAGCGCAAGAAGTATTCGCGCGGCGGGTTTATCGTCACCAATCCAAACTGCTCGACGATCATGCTCGCCCTCGCGCTCGCGCCTTTGCACGCGGCCTTTGGCGTCGAAT
>DASUPR010000402.1:0-11271 GCA_036281015.1 Pyrinomonadaceae bacterium | reverse complement strand
AAAAGGCAGTCCTGGGCCGAGCCTATTGGGAACTGACCGGCGAAGACATTGACCTCCGGCATCGGATGTTAAGTGATTGAGATTCTCCGGCTGAACTTCGCCCTGCAAGGTCACGTATAGCCACCCGACCGACGCGCTAAGCCCCAAATCCGCGGTGAAGCCCAGATTATGAAAGCAGCTCTGTCTTTTTACACCGACGCCCTGAAGATCGCTCTGCAGTCGATCTTTGCGCACAAGCTGCGCGCGTTTCTCACGCTGATTGGCGTCATTATCGGTGTCTCTTCCGTCGTGACCGTCGGCGCGTCGATCAGCGGTCTCAATACTTACATCGTCGACAAGATCTCGAAGGTGCTCGGCAGCAATCACTTCATGATCGCGCGCATGGCTTTTTCGGGTGACATGGACGACGAAGAGTTCGAGCGCCGCAACCGCCGCAACAAGCGAATCACCTGGGAGGATTACGAGTGGGTGCGCGACCATTGTCTCTCCTGTTCCGAGGTCGGTGCGGCGGCGGGCAACGGTGTCGACTTAAGGCAAGACGGGATCGACTTTCCCGGCGCGGTTGTCTTCGGCGCGACTGCAAACATGGTCGACATCGAAGACAAGACGATCGAAACCGGACGCTTCATCTCCAATGATGAGGTGGAACGATCGGCGATGGTCGTAGTTCTCGGCGGCGATATCAAAGACAAATTTTTCCCCAACTCTGACGCGATCGGCAAGGTCTTGAAAATTCGTGGACTGCCGATGCGCGTAGTCGGCGTCGAAGAGAAGCGCGGCGCGTTCTTTGGCGACTCGTTTGATCGTCACGTCTACATTCCCATCACAACGCACTTACAGATGTTCGGCCGCAACGGAATGCAGATCCACGGCAAAACCCGCACGCGCGAAAACTTTCACGCGGCGATCGAAGATGCGCGGGTGGCCATGCGCATCAAACGCCGGCTAAACGGCAACGAGGAAGACGATTTCGGACTGGTTAACGTCGAGGAGTTGAATAATCAGATCGACGAGTTTACCAACATGATCGCGCTCGTCGTCGTTCCGATCACGGCGATCACGCTGATAGTCGGCGGCATCGTGGTGATGAACATTATGCTGGTGAGCGTCACTGAAAGAACGTTTGAAGTCGGACTGCGAAAGGCAGTCGGCGCCACGCGACGGCAGATACTGCTTCAGTTCCTGATTGAGTCGGCAATTCTTTGCGCGCTCGGCGGCGTCATCGGGCTGCTGTTGTCCTGGGGTATCACGACGCTGATCACGACGCTCGCGTCGATCACGATGACGATCACGCTCTTCTACATCATTCTTGCGGTCGGGGTCTCGAGCGGTGTCGGCATTCTCGCCGGTATTTACCCGGCGTTCAAAGCTGCGCGACTCGATCCGATTCTCGCGCTCACGCACGCAACCTAGAAATCGAGTATGAAGCTTCCAGTCCCAAAAGGTGTTTTGCGTGCCACGCTGGCGATGGCGGTCGACAGTGTTCGCGGTCACAAGTTTCGCAGCTTTCTGACCGTGCTCGGAATCGTCATCGGCGTGATGACGGCGATCTGTATTGCGTCGCTGCTTACCGGTCTGCGTCAAAACATCGTATCGATGATCGAAGAGTACGGGACCAACAACATTTACGCGTTTCACCTCTCGACTGGACCACGCACGGGTGAAGATCGTTCTGAACGCACGCGCAAACCGCTGACAGTCGGTGACGCGGAAACGATCAAAGCACAGGCGCCCGCTGTTGAAGACGTGGCCTGGGTTGCTCCAAACGTCGGCTACGGCGGCGGTGCGTTTGACGACAACATCACTTACCAGGGCCGCAACTACCGTTGGGGAAACACGCAAGGCGTTTCGGCGAACTATGCCGACGTTTACAACATCGTCTTGAAAGAAGGCCGTTTCATTACCGAGTCGGACGATTCGCAGCGTTCAAACGTGATGGTGATCGGCGTGAACGCCGCGGAAGCATTGTTTCCCGGTATGGACCAGGTCGCCGGCGCGCAAGTGCGAATGGGCGGCTACAATTTCGAAGTCATCGGCGTGCTGGAAAAACGCAAAGCCGGGTTCTTCGGCGAGAACGAAGAAGACAACGCGGTCTACATTCCGTTTCGCACGGCGCAAAAGATCGCGCCCGCGAAAGGTTACCTGTTGCTCGTGATTCGCGGCCGATCGGGACAAGTTCAGGAAGCACTAACGCAGTCAGAAGAGATCCTGCGGCGGCGCCGCCAGGTCAAATTTGACGAGCCAAACAACTTCGACATCAAAACAGCCGACAAATTTATCGAACAGTTTGATAGCATCACTGCGATGGTCGGACTGGTCGCCATCGCGATCTCGAGTCTGGGATTGTTGGTTGGCGGCATCGGCGTGATGAACATCATGCTCGTGAGCGTCACCGAACGGACCAAAGAGATCGGCGTACGCAAGGCCATCGGCGCGCGACGCAGAGACATCGTGCGTCAGTTTCTGTTTGAGGCGATGATGTTGACGTTTTTGGGCGGCGTGCTGGGCGTGCTGCTGGCAGTGGGCGCGAGCCAACTGCTGATGCTGCTGGTTCCGAGCCTGCCGGCGGCGATTCCCACGTGGGCGGTGATTACGGGTCTGACCGTTTCGATCGGCGTGGGATTGATCTTCGGCGTTTGGCCGGCGCGTAAAGCATCGCGGCTCGATCCGATCGAGTGTCTGCGTTACGAATGAAGCGCGACTTCCTAAAGGAATTTCTAACCTACATCCAGGTTGAAAAGGGGCTGGCGCAACACAGCATCGCCAGTTACCAGAGAGATCTCACGCGCCTGCAAACCTGGGCCACGCAAAACGGAAAAGACGTGCTCGAGCTCACGCGCGCTGACTTGCGCAAGTGGATCGCGAGTCTTTCTCGTGAGGGGCTCGCGCCGACGTCAGTGGCGCGAGCCGTCAGTGCGACGCGTGGTTTTTACAAATTTCTGATGCTCGACGGTCACATCAAACGGCATCCCGCTGAAGACCTCGACACGCCGCAACGCTTCGCTTACCTGCCGAAGTTTCTGACTGAAGAAGAGATCAATCGCCTGCTGGCGGCGCCGGACATCAACACCTTCGAAGGCATTCGCGATCGCACGATCCTGGAGGTGATGTATGCGACAGGTTTGCGCGTTTCGGAAATGGCGAATTTGAAACAGGCAGACGTGGATTTACTCGCGGGGCTTTTGGTGTGTCACGGCAAAGGAAGCAAGGAACGGCGCGTGCCACTTGGCAAGAGCGCGATTCATTGGTTGCAACAGTACGCAGCGGCGAAAGCTGGTTACGGAAAGCAGACGTTGCCGCACGTGTTCGTGCATCGCGGCAAGCCGTTCACGCGGCATCTCGCATGGTCCGTGATCAAGCGCCACGCGGAACGCGCGGGAATCAAAGGCGTTTCGCCGCACACGTTGCGTCACAGCTTTGCGACGCACCTGCTGCAACACGGCGCTGATTCACGTTCGGTGCAGGCGCTGTTGGGCCACAGCGATATTTCAACCACGCAGATCTACACGCACATCACGGACGTACACTTGCGCTCAGCTTACGACCGGCACCATCCCCGCGCGCGCAAGAACAGTTAACCAATGTTCACGCTGACCGAACCCTCCGACCGCGACGTCGAACGCTTTATTTCCAGTCAAAAGAATTCGCCTTTCACTTACGCGGATGTAGGCGCGACTCGATTCGATCCGACCACCGCGCCTCGTGGTTTCACGCTCGATCACAATCGCGTTCAACTCGGATTCGGAAATGAGGTTTACGAGCGCGCTGTGATGGCGTTGAAGCAGTGGCGGCAATTCGATCTGGGCTGGGTGACGGCTGTGCCACCCGGTGTGAACCTAGAAAAGGATGCGATCGTGGCGGTCAAAGCGCGGGCGTTCGGCACGTGGTCACTCAACGCCTGCCGCGTGGTCTACTTGATCGACGAGCAGGTGCTGGGCAGACGTTCCGGTTTTGCGTATGGTACGTTGCAGGATCATGTCGAGCGTGGCGAAGAGCGTTTTACGATCGAGCTGAGTCCGACCGACGACAGTGTCTGGTACGACATCCTGGCGTTTTCGCGGCCGCGGCATCCGCTCGTGCGCACGACGTTTCCGCTCGCGCGCATGTTGCAGAAGCGCTTCGCGCGAGAGTCAATGCGCATTATGAAATCCATCGTCAATCCGCTTTGAAATCTCCTCTCTATAACAGTTAACTTCACGCTCCGCTCGCTCTTTGGTCCAACCTAAAAACTTCTTTCCGATCTCCGTTGCGCGTTCAATTTCGTCGAGACCGGCGTTGGCGTTAAGACCGGTCATCGTTCTTCGCAGGAAACAATCCGCCAAACTCTTCGCAAGCTCCTTCTCGAAACTGAAAACCACTTCAGCCGCCAGCATGTCCTCGACCTTTAAACGCTCCGCCAGCTCCGCCACTTCCTTTGCTCTCGAACCGTAAACACGTCGCCACCGCTCACACACGTTCGCGGGCGTTTCGCCTGTGGCGCCCGGCAAAGGAACTCGTGCCGTTTCACACGGCGGCGACGGCCGGTTCAATTTGCGAAAGATCAAGTCAACGCACTCTTCCGCAAGGTTGCGATACGTCGTCAGCTTTCCACCAACCACCGAAATGAGGTTCTGAAACTGCGGATGCTCGCGAAGAAAATGCCTGCGCGTGATGCTTTGTTCGTTCTCGTTCTTTGTATACGCCAACGGCCGCACACCGGAATAGGTGTAGAGCACGCTTTCGTTATTCAATCCAGCCGCCGGAAACGCACGGTTCGTTTCAGCCAACAGATACTCAACTTCCCACGGCTCACAACGAACCTCACCCGGATCACCTTCAAACCGAACGTCCGTTGTTCCAATCAGGTAGTTTCCGTTCCACGTAATAACAAAGAACGGACGCCGATCACTAACCGCCTCCAGGTAAACCGTACCCTCCGGCGCCCCCTCAAACGGCGCCACCACAACATGACTCCCCTTCGTCCCACCGATCAGATTTTGCTGGATCAACTGGTCAACCCACGGCCCAGCAGCATTGATCACAACACCCGCTAGCGCCGGTTCCGCAAAATCCCCTTCCAACTGCACCCCTCGCACGCGCCCGCCTTCGCTCAACAGCGTCCCCACGCGCGTATGCGTCAAAACAGTCGCGCCCTGTTCGATCGCAGCAAGCACGTTCTCCACAACCAACCGCTCCGCAAACTCAACCTGCGCGTCAAAATAAACCGCCGACCCGATCAACCCCTCAGCCTTCAACCCCGGTATTCTCCGCAGCGTCTCGTCAACCAACTGCATCCGATACCGCGGCAACGACTTCCCCCACGCCAACAGCTCATACGCAATCATTCCCGCACGAACCGTCGTCCACCCACGCTGACTCTCCTTATAGATCGGAATCGTAATCGCCAACGGCCGCACGAGGTGCGGCGCGATCCGCAACAGCGTCTCACGTTCTCGCAACGACTCCCGCACCAACCCAAACTCAAAGTGCTCGAGATACCGCAGCCCGCCATGAATGAGCCGCGTCGATCCGGCACTCGTCCCGCCACCCACATCACCCTTATCAACCAACAACACCTTCAACCCGCGCATCGCCGCATCGCGCGCAATGCCCGCACCGTTAATCCCGGCCCCAATCACAATCACGTCAAACTCTGTGTCCATCTGTGGCTCACACCATATCGTGTCAGCAACGCACGGTCTAAGACATCCTTAACAAACGACTCCCATCAAGCCGCTTACACACCCCGCTTGAGAGTTCTCAAATTAACAAACCACACCCAAAACTTCGCGCTTGAGAGATCTCAATTCTCACTTGCGCCCACGTTCTAAGCCTTTGCGGGCATACACATTGCCGCATTTTCGACGCAGCCAACAGGGTCAACCATCAAACCAAGGAGTACGACCATGAAAGTCTCCCGACTGAACGCAAGACTTCTCGTTCTATTACTCACCCTTCTCTCAATCACCACCGTCGCCCGCGCCACTCAAGAAGATCCGGACGAACCCGACGATTACGATGTTAAAGAACGGGTCGTCCGTATCAGTATGATCACCGGGGAAGTGAGCCTCAGGCGCCGCGCCAACCAGGACTGGGAACGCGCCCGCCTGAACTATCCGCTCGTCGAAGGCGACACCGTTTCCGCCGACAAAGACAGCCGGATGGAAATACAGATCGACGCGCGCAACTTTGTGCGCCTCGCGCCGGGCTCCGCCTTGCGCATCGTAACGCTGCGTGATGAAGGCGTCGCGCTGAGTGTTATCGAAGGCACGGCGGTCGTTCGACTGGTCAAGTTCGATCGTAGCAAAGAGTATTTTGAAGTTGACGCGCCGCGGACCACGATGGCCGCCGAAAAACCGGGGCTCTACCGGATCGACGTGCCGCGTGATGGCCGCGTGCGTCTGACCGTGCGCGATGGCGGCAGCGCACGGATCTATTCCGACACGTCGGGTTTTTCGTTGCGCGACGGCCGCTCGGCGGAGTTGGTGGTGGCGGGCGAGAACGTCGGCGACTGGGAGTTTCTCGCCGTCGCCTCAATTGATGAAATCGACACCTGGGTAGGCGATCGCGAACGCTTCCTCGCGCAACGGCTTCGTTATGACGCCGAGTATTACGACGAGTATGCGTGGGGCGCGGAAGAGCTTGCTGCTTATGGCGAGTGGACCTTCACGGACGACTTCGGTTGGATCTGGCGGCCGCATCCGGGAACGATCAGCGCGTATGCCGATTGGGCGCCGTATCGTTACGGTCATTGGACGTGGTGTCCGCCGTACGGCTGGACATGGGTTGGTTACGAGCCGTGGGGCTGGGCGCCGTATCACTACGGTCGTTGGGTGTTTCACAACAACACGTGGGCGTGGGTGCCGCGCAGCAAGTTTAATCGCACGAGGCGAAGTTGGTGGCGGCCGGCGCTCGTTGCGTTTGTGAATCTCAACATCTCGATTGGCAGCAGCCACGATATTTGTTGGTATCCGCTCGGGTACTACGATCGCGATCCGCACTCGCGCCGTTATCGTCATCGGGATCGGGATCGTAATGATCGGCGACCTGGTTATGGTGGTGGCGGTGGCGGAGGACGTCCGCCGTACACGCCCCCCGGCGGTGGAACGACTGCGGGCGGTGGCGGTGGTGGCGGCGGTGGGCGACCGACGCGTGATGCCGGGGATTACAAATCCTGGCGTGGTGTGACGCGAGTGCCGCGCAGGGATTTTGGTGATGGTAATCAACCGGGGCGGCCGGTTGAGGAACGAACGGCGCGACGTGTGATTGAGTCGCCGCCGGAGCTTGATGATTTGCCGCGGCGCATTGGACCGGGTCGTACTGAGGGTCGTCAGGTTCAGTTGCCGACCGCTCCGACGGGTGCTGCGGAGCGCACGCCGGGTGTTGCGCTCGATGAAGATCTGCGACGCTCGCGTGTCTTTCGTGGCCGCGAACCGCGCACTGCCGATCCGGCGCAAACAAACCCTCGCGAAACACGAACCGAGCCAACCGAATCCACTGGTGCAGCTCAGCCGACAGGCGCGCCTTCAGGTCAACCGTCTGGTGTGCCCTCACGTCGACGGGCTGGGGCGCCTACCGTTCAAGACGCGCCGTCCGGAGCAGTTACTCGGCCGGAGCCGGTTGCGCCTCCTGAACGGCGTCCGGACGACGGGCCGGGTCGCGTGGTGCGGCCGTCGATTCAGGACGGACCGGACAAACGTGTGAGAGGGCAATCGGGAATCGAACGGCGCCCCTCGCGCGACGCCGAGCAGCCGGGAAATGAACCCCGATCCGAGCCAAGGATCGACCCTCCACAATCCGATCCCACCCCGCGCGTCGAAACTCCGCGCACGGAGTCTCGACCTGAACCCCGCAGGGAGTCACCACGCTCCGATCCACCTCCACGGAACGATCCACCTCCACGCGCCGATCCCCCACCTCGGGTTGAGTCCCGACCCGAACCCCGTTCGGAACCACCACGTTCCCAATCACCGCCGCCCCGCAACGATCCGCCGCCGCGCAACGATCCACCACCGCGCAACGATCCGCCAACGCGCAACGATCCGCCGCCGCGTAACGATCCGCCGCCGCGCAACGATCCACCAGCGCGGAGCGATCCACCGGCACGTGTGGAGTCGCCGCGGTCAGAGTCTCCGCGTCCGGAGTCGCCAAAGAAACCGGACAACAGGGAGTAAGTCCGTGGCTGAAACTAAGGTTCGATTTTCAGGCGAGGTATTTTGCGTGACTGACCATCGATCGGTGACTCAACCTCACCGATCTGCGTAGCGCCCATCCGCTCATAAAACCCTGCCGCATTCGGGTCCGCAACAATCTCCACATCGCGGACCTCGAGTGCGGCAGCTCTTTCCATCGCATCGAGAAACAACTCCTTCCCAATGCCCGTCCCGATCGACGCCGGCGTCACCCACATGTGCTCGAGCTCAGCCCTGTCGCCGCTGACACACAACGCATAAAACCCGCGAATCTCGCCGTCAGCTTCAGCAACATAAACGTGATGGTCGCGAACGAAATCAGCAGAGATGGTGAGGTCTGATTCCCAGTGTTTAATCCAGTGTTCGGGATAGCCCCAATGGCGCTTCGCCTCAAGCGCGATCGTAGTCAGCGTTGAGGCCTCTTCAGGTGTTGCGCGCCTGATCATAGCAGTTGGCTACTGCGGTGCTTCGTCGTGATGCTCGGTGGTGTAAAGTCGAAGGATGTCCTGGCCCTGTCGCGAGCGTGGGTCGATCGTGCGCAGATGCTTGCGGCCCTGCATTTCCCAAATCGCAGTAACCACTCCATCTTTCTCTACAGCGTGATAAGTGATTTCTTCGGTGTTTACTTCAGGCGCGGGCTCGTTCGCGGGGGCCGCGCCCTGCCCTATTGCGGTTTCGTTCTCAGACATACTAACTCAGCAACTCTCCAATCTTTTGTGGGTGTTTTTGGGTTCCGCGATTGTTGCACATCAACCACGCCAGCGCAACGCTACCCCGACGGCTTTGCGTGGCACGACCACACCCCAACCCTGTCGCTCGACTTCTATCTCGGGCACACGCTCGGCGGTGTCGATCAAAATGCGCTTGATCTGTTGCGGCGTGAGCTTTGGATTCGCTTGCAACATGCACGCGGCAATTGACGCGACGATGGGTGAAGCGAAGGAAGTGCCGTCAACAAATTTGTAGTGATGATTGATCACGTTGCCTTCACGAAGTTTGATCGTGATGAGCTGGCGCAACAGCGGAACCGTGAGATCGCGCGCTTCGTCGAGTTCTTTGTCGATGCCGGCGTGCTTGAGAAGAATGTCTTGCAACTGAGCGTCTTCGGCAGCGTCGAGTTCCGCATAAAGATGCGCCTCGGCGGCGGTGGGTGTGTGCGGCAGGATCGGACCAGCAACCCAGATTCCGGGCGCGATCACTTCCGGTTTTTGCAACCCATCGATCGTTGGTCCATATGACGACCGGTACATACCGCGCCGCGCGCGATCGAGTGAGTTCTGATCGTCAAGTCCGCCGACAGAAATTGCCGCCGGAGAGTTCGCCGGCGGTAAGACCGGATGTCCCGGTGCGAGTCCCGCATTTCCAACCGCACAAACAACAGTCAAACCCGCCTTCACTGCCTGTTCAACTAACTGGCACAACGGATTATCGAGATACGGCTGTTCAAAATCTCCACCCGCCGAAATATTGACGATGCGAATCGAATATTTGTTTTTGTTCGCGAGCACCCAGCGCAGTCCGGTTTCGATGTTGCTTTCCGGTATGCGGCCGGTTTTTCCGATCTTCACCAATACCACTTTCGCTTCCGGCGCGATGCTGCGATACAGGCCGTCCGACAGAAAACCGTTTCCCGCCGCGACGACCGAAGTCATCATGCCGTGCCAGCTCGCGACATCGTGTGTTTGCAGCGAAGAAATGTCATCCGTTGGAGAAAAAATATTGTGGTAGGCAACGATTCTATTGACTGGTTCCGTCAGATCACTGTGCGCGTAAAAGCCTGAATCGAGAAAGGCCACGGTCACGCCGCGACCGGTGAAACGTTCATCGGCATCCATCCGCACGGGAACTGGCAGCGCTGGCTCGATTTCGATAATCTCTGGCATAATCTCTGGACGTTTCAAGGAGACATAATAAATGAAGACGAGAAATGTATCGATCTTGTTGGCTCTGGTGTTTGTAATTGCGGGGGTGGCTTTCGCGAGTGAAGTCCCCGCGCCGCCCGCGATCGGCTCGACGATCGAGGAGTTCAGCCTGCCCGATATCAACGGCACGGAACGTTCGCTCAAGTCCCTGGCCGGCAAAAACGGTACAGTGTTGCTCTTTATCGCGGTACAGTGTCCCGTCTCGAATGCCTACAACGAGCGTATGGAGAAACTCGCCGCTGACTACAAAGCCAAAGGCATCACAGTCGTCGGCATCAACTCCAACGTGGCCGAAGATTCAGCCGCCTGCAAAGCGCACGCCGCTGAAAACAAACTCACGTTCCCGATTTTGAAAGACGCCGGCAACAAGATCGCCGACAAGCTCGGCGCCAGCGTCACCCCGGAAGCTTACTTCCTCGACGCCAGCAACAAACTCGTCTATCACGGACGTATCGACAACTCCCGCAACGCAGCGCAAGTAGAAACAAGCGATCTGCGCAACGCACTCGATGCATCACTCAGCGGCAAGCCGGTTGAAAAAACGGAAGCCAAGGCATTCGGTTGCAGTATCAAGCGGGGCTAAGCAATGCGTCGTTTTCAAGCCTTTGTATTAATTGCTTTGTGCGTGCTGTTGGCCAGTCTCGCGGTGCCTGCTCAAAAGAGAAACGGCGCCGCGAAGACGCCGGCTGACAAAACGCCGAAGGTCGTCGTTGAGCCGATCGACACGGACGCGCTCAAAACCCTGCTTACACAAGAACGCCGGCAGCCGCTGTTGGTCAACTTCTGGGCTACCTTCTGCGATCCGTGTCGCGATGAGTTTCCCGATCTGGTGAAGATCGACAAAGAGTTTCGGCCGCAGTCGCTGGAGTTTGTCACCGTTTCACTCGACGATATTGGCGACATCAAAACTAGCGTGCCGGAGTTTCTCACTTCGATGAAGGCCACGATGCCGGCGTATTTGCTCAACGCTTCCGATCCCGAGCCCGCGATCAACCTCGTCGATCCGAGATGGCGCGGCGATTTGCCGGCGACGTTTCTCTACAACGAAAAAGGCGAAGTCGTTTACAAACACATCGGGCGCGTCGATCCAGCCAAACTGCGCGCCGAGATTGAAAAGTTGGTTAAGAAAGGTGACGGGCAGTAGGACAGGCGTTTCGCGCCTGTTTTTGGCCTCGCGA
>DASUPR010000401.1:0-5044 GCA_036281015.1 Pyrinomonadaceae bacterium | reverse complement strand
TGGTAAACACTCTCGCCGAGGGTGACGTTTCAAAGCTCGGATCCAATTATCCGGGAGCAACGGTCAACGCGTAGCAGTTTAGAGTGAGAAGAATATTCTCGCGCAAAGGCGCAAAGGCGCAAAGAAAGCCCTTAGAAACGCGGTAGCGCTTTGCGCCTTTGCACGAGACGTACCTTTCGGGCAAAAGCTGGTTAGAGTAGTATTTCGAACGTGGCCAAACATCGCTTAATTTTTATCCTTGTCGGTGTGGCCCTGCTCGCTGTCGCCTCACTTCCGTTCGTAATGAGCGCAAGCTGCCGGACCCGGCAGCAAACTCCCGCTGAACAAAAAGCTCTCGAGAGTCTTCGCAGCATGACTCGCAACGACGTGCTGCCCGCGGAGAGCGTTGTTGCCGGAATCGAAAACCAGTTTCCAGGCACCAAAACGGCCGCCCTTGCTCGCATCCTGCGCGCGCGAATAAAACTCAACGCCAAAGATTTCGCCGGCGCCGCTTCGCTATTAAATTCAAACCTGATAACCGACCATACCTCGCTGGCCGATTACGCGCTCTCAATGCGCGGAGAAGCTCTCGAACAAGCCGGAAAAACTCAGGAGGCACGCGCTGTTTACCAGCAGTTGCTCCAACAGTATCCGAGTTCGTTGCGTGCCCGTGACGCGGCGCTTCGCTCAGCAGACTTGTTGCTGAAGAGCGGCGGCGCGGCCGCAGTTCCACTTCTTCTCAAACAACTTGCAGAAGCTGACGACGCCGCAGCCTTGCTCGCAACCGCCAAAGCTTACGAACAAACTTCCGATCAGAATCGCGCACTCGGGTCGTATCGACGGCTTTATTTCTTCGCTCCCGCTTCAACCGAGAGTGCTGAAGCCGCGACGTCTATCCCGCGGCTCGGCTCAACTCTATCGCCGGCCACTGTCGAGGAAGCGATCACTCGCGCTGACCGCCTGTACGAAGCGAGGAAGTTTGCTGACGCAGTGACAGCTTACAGCGACGCGTTCGCAAAGTTTTCCGCGACCGCGACAACTGAAAACCAGCTCCGCCGCGGCATCGCTGCTTACAGCGTAAGAAAAACTCCCGACGCTGTTTCGTCCTTGAGTGCGATTCCCATCTCCGCGGGTGAAACGCGCGCTGAAGCGCTCTTCTATCTTGCGCAAACCTACGGGCGAGCGCGACAGTGGGAACAAGCCAGAGCGACCGCCGAAGAATTGCGCCGTGCGTTTCCCAACAGCAACTTCACTCCGAGGGCATTCGTGGCGCTGGCCCAGATCGCGCAAGAAGCAAAGAACCAGGCAGACGCTTCATATTTCCGGCGCGCGGCGGTGAACGGATTTTCCAGTTCCATCGAAGTGGCCCAGGCACAGTTTGACCTTGCCTGGGAAGCACACGAAGCAAAGAACTACTCCGAATCGTCGCGAATGCTCACCGAGCATCTCGCTTTTTACGCCGATAGGAACACGGACAATCGTGGACGCTCCGGTTACTGGGCCGCGCGTGATTCCGAAAAAGCGGGCAAACTCGCCGAGGCGAGAGCGCTTTACGAAGCAATGCAGGCGCGTTACGACGCCAATTGGTATGGCTACCTTGCCAAGATACGCCTGGATGCAATTAGTCGAACTACTCCTGCCAAGACTTTTCCCGCCGACTCGATCGTTGCGCGTGCGGTCGAGAATTTGAAGACTGTCACTGTGGCTGAAGAAACAGCCGGTGTGGAACAGGACGCACGGATCGTCAAGGCCGATCAATTGTGGACTGTCGGGCTCGACGATTGGGCTTTGGCGGAGTTGGCCCAGGCCGGTGAGAAAGCGCCGAACAGTCCCAAAGTCAACCTGGCAATCGCTAAAATTTATCGCTCTGATGACGATAACGTGCGCGCGTTGAATACGCTGCGGCGTAGCTTCCCCGACTACTCACAGATGAAGCCGGAAGAGATGACGCGCGAAGAGTGGGACGTGTTCTATCCGCTCGCTTACTGGGACATCATCGTGCAGGAATCGAAAGCGCGAAATCTCGATCCGTATCAAGTTGCCGGTTTGATACGGCAGGAGACGATCTTCACTACGCGCGCGCGTTCGAGCGCGAATGCTTACGGACTGATGCAAGTGCTTGTGCCCACGGCGCGACTCACCGCGCGAAGATACGGCGTCAGTCGTCAGATCACTGCGGAATCGCTTTATGAGCCGCGCTTGAATATTCACCTGGGCACTGCGTACCTGCGCGATCAGATCGACAAGTTTGGACGCATCGAGTATGTCGCGGCAGCGTACAACGCCGGACCGATGCGAGCGGTGCAATGGAAGGCGTCGCTGCCGTTTGAGATTGACGAGTGGGCCGAAGCTGTTCCGTTCAAGGAGACGCGCGGGTACATTCAGGGCGTGGTGCGGAACCGTTTACAATACTTGCGGCTGTACGATGCGAATGGAAACTTCCGGCCGGAAGTCGGGTCGCGCGCTGTCACGGCGGATCCAACTGTGCGCAAGCGACGCGTGACTGACGGTGGTGAAGAGTGAGACAGGATTTTGAAACTGATTGTGGAAGTTATGAAGGCTTTATTTCTGCTTGCTTTTCTGCTTCTCGTCTCGGTAACGATTACCGCTCAACAATCTCTAACGATCACCACTGAACCAAACGCCATCGTCTGGATCGACGAGATAAGACGCGGAACGACCGACGCCTCCGGAAAACTCACCCTCACAAAAATCTCGCCGGGCCGGCATGCGGTTCGTGTTCGCGCCAGCGGTTTTAAAGAAACAACTACTGCATTACCGCCCGGCCGCCGCACTCTCGCTGTCAAACTCGTTCCTACAACCGATCAAGCAGAGTTGCTCTTCCAACAAGCTGAGACCGCACGCGAGAAAGCGCGCGACGATCCGAGTCGAGAGAAAGCCGCCGAGCTCTATCGTGAAGCGATCAAGTTGCGGCCGGCGTTTCCTGCTGCCCGCGTCGGCCTCGCACGTGTGTTGCTCGACCTCAATCAGTTCAAAGAAGCACACGCGGAGATCGACGCCGCGCGACGAGCAAGACCGGCTTACGCGGAAGCGTCCGCCGTTGAAGGTCGCATCTACAGCGAGGAAGCGTTTGCCGACGATGCGATTCGTTCTTTTCGACGCGCGATCCGCGAAGCCCGAGGAATCCAACCTGAAGCTTATGTCGGGATCGCGCGCGTGCTTGAAGAGAAAGGACGTTTCGCGGAAGCTATCGTGGAATTTCGCAAGGCGCTTGCCCAACTCGAAGACAGCGAGCCGGTGATCTACCAGATGCTGGGCGCGGCGTACGAAAGAATCGAAAAGCCGAAAGAAGCCGTAGCGGCTTACGAGAAGTATCTCGAGTTAGCGCCAAACGGCAGTTACGCGGCAGCGATCCGCTCCATCCTCGAACAACTCAAACGCGAAGCCGCGGGCGAACAGATCATCCCCTAAACCGCGGTTTTGTGTTACCTTGTCCGCCTCTTTTATTTCAAAGGGATAACGCAATGACCACACCATCACCCTCAAAGAGTCGGCATGTGTCCCGAAAGGCGAGCCTGTTTACCGAGTCAGTCATTCGAGAAATGACTCGCGAAGCCTTGAAGTATGGCGCTGTAAATCTGTCGCAGGGATTCCCGGATTTTGCCGCGCCTGAAGATATTAAGCGCCGGGCGAAGGAAGCGATCGATCAGGACATCAATCAGTATGCGATCACCTGGGGTTCAAAAGACTTTCGCAACGCAATCGCCGCCAAGACGCATTCGTATCTCGGAATTCAAATCGATCCCGAAACAGAGATCACAGTCACGTGTGGTTCGACCGAAGGCATGATCGCCGCGATGATGGCGACAGTGGATCCCGGCGAAGAAGTCATCGTCTTCGAACCGTTTTACGAGAACTACGCGCCGGACGCGATCCTCTCCGATGCGCATCCGCGTTACGTTCCGCTGCGTGCGCCGGAGTGGACTTTCGATCGCGACGAACTGCGCGCGACGTTCAACAAAAACACTAAGGCAATCATTGTCTGCAATCCGAATAATCCGACCGGAAAAGTGTTTAGCCGCGAGGAGATGGAATTCATTGCCGGGCTTTGCCAGGAGTTTGATGCGCTTTGCTTTACCGACGAGATTTACGAGCACATTCTGTATCCGCGCGACGGTGCCGACATTAAGCACATTTCGATGGCCCAACTCGATGGCATGCGAGAACGGACCGTAGTGGTCAACTCGATGTCGAAAACTTATTCGGTAACGGGTTGGCGAGTTGGTTACTGCATCGCGCCCCCGGAGATCACGGGCGCGATTCGTAAAGTCCACGATTTCCTGACAGTGGGCGCTGCTGCACCGTTGCAGGCCGCAGGCGCTTACGCTTTGTCGCTGCCGCAGGACTACTACGATACGTTGCAGCGGGAGTATCAGGCGCGCCGGGATTTGCTGTTACCTGTGCTCGAACAGTCGGGATTCAAAACATTTGTTCCCGATGGGGCTTACTACATCATGACCGACATCTCGGGGTTTGGGTTTCCGGACGACGTTGAGTTTACGCGGCATTTAATTCGCGAAGTCGGTGTTGCTTGTGTTCCGGGATCGAGCTTTTACAGCGTGCCGGCGCACGGAGCGCAACAGGTCAGGTTCTGTTTCTGCAAGAAAGATGAGACGCTCAATAGCGCCGCCGAGCGACTCTCGAAATTGCGATCACGGCTTTAGTTCCGAGTACAGTTTCCCGCAAAGGCGCAAAGGCGCGCCGAAGACGCTAAGTTTCTTCTTTGCGTCTTTGCACCCTTTGCGCCTTTGCGGGAAACTTTCGTCCAAGAACATGAAACTCTTCGCTGCTATCTGCGCCCTGGCTTTCTTAATCACTCCGGTTCTGGCCCAACAAGCGTTTGATCCCGAGTTCGATACATCAGTCGCCAATCCGGCTTACAAAAAAGAAGGCCCGCGGGTGATGTTTGATGAAGCTCATCACAACTTTCACACTACTGAAGGTCGCTACAAACCATTCGTCGATCTACTGCTGAACGATGGCTATCGAGTGATCCGCAATCGCCAGCCATTCACCAAGTCTCTGCTCAGCAGTTACAAGATCC
>DASUPR010000400.1:0-3889 GCA_036281015.1 Pyrinomonadaceae bacterium | reverse complement strand
CCCGCGCGCATTCCCGCTGCAAACGGATTCGGTTGGGGTTGTGGACCACCACCGCCGCCCGCGGGAGTCATGTCCGGAGGCGAAGTGTAGGTTTGCGAAACTTCGACCTCGATGTTGGTCGGAAACGATTTGGACTTCTCGATGAAGGAGCGCGAGGCGTCGAAACCGCGAGCGCGCAAACGCGTGCGGGCGCTGAACTCCGTCACTTCAGTGGTGAACAAACGCGTCACGTCGATCACCGCCGCGTCGTCCTTGCCGATCGCCTCGACGTTGAACGCCATGATGATCGTGTCGTTGTTGGCAGATTGGACAGCGCGCGAGATGGGCAGTTTCGGATCCGCGATGACGTCGTAAGCAACGTTGCGCAGCAAAACGCGATTGCCTCTGCGTTCCCAGCGCACGACGCGATTGCCGGCGGCTTGTCCGCCATAGCCGACGCCGAGTGTGGTTCTCGCAATCTGGCTCACCCAAAGAAACTCTTTATTGAGTTCGCTCTTCGGGATTTCATAGTAGACCTTGTCTTTGATCGTGTGGACGGTGAACACGCCCTCGTCCGACTTCGCTTCCTTGGTGATGACGCGGTCGTAGGGTCGGGGTTCACTCGATTGTTCCGGACGGCCGGGACGTTCCTGGCCGGGTGCGCCCGCGGGTGGCGTTGGTGGATCCTGGGCTTGACCTGTGGCCGAGGTTCGCGGCGCCAGCACAAATAGAGAGATGACTAACGAAAGAACAAAAAGAGAGAGAGCGAGAAACCGGGATCGCATTTGCATGCGTAAGCTCCTTCCGCCTTAGGGGTGGATTAAATTTTGGCGAACAATATCACGAAAACCGCGCGGTTAAGCAAGGAGAACTGTAAAGAAGTGTAAAGTCAGATCCGCAGGCGGTTGGGGGTTCTGCGGGGCGTGGTGTTGGTCATGCGCGGCGCAGTGCGATCGGTCAGCAGTGGCAACGGATTGATGGCGCCCGTGGTCGTGTAAATGCCGAAGTGAAGATGTGGCGGCGTGCCTACGGCGTTTCCGGTTGTGCCGACGTAGCCGAGCAGGGTGCGCGTCGTCACGCGGTCGCCGACTTCGAGACCGGGCGCGTAACGATCGAGATGTGCGTAGTAATAAACTCGGCCGCCTGCACTGATAACCGAAACCGTCTGACCGCCGAGATTGTTCTCGCCGATCTTGTAGATGTAACCATTAGTGGCCGAGAGTATCGGAGTACCTTTTGGAGCGAAGATGTCCTGGCCTTCATGCGTCCGCCCGGTGCCGCGCGGCGCGCCCCAGGTGTCGGCAATTTGCCGCTTGGTAACCTCTTCCAACGGCATCGCGATCCTGCGGTCGGGCTCTTGTGTGTAGAGATGGGCCACGCGCGCGTAAAACCTGAGGTTATCGACCAGCGTGCCACCAATTCCGGTGACCACCAGCAACATCAGAGTGATAGCAAAACCAATGGAAAGCTTGAGTAAACGCCGCATTCGAGGTTTGTGATGCCCGCTGTTGGGTTTGCGGTTCGCCGGTATCGTTGGGCGGTTGGCTGGAATCCCGACCTGAAATCTCGATAGGCCGCTCATGGCGAGCTAAACGAACTCCTTTCGCGACAGGTTCAAAAGATCTGGCTTATTGGGCTATTATCACGGCACACCCATGGCTTATCAGGACTTTCTTCGCGATTTTGAGGAGACGATCCGCACTGCGTCTGCGCGTTTGCAGGAGATCTCCGCGGATGGAAGCGACAGGAGTTCTGACGGCGAGTGGAGTCCTAAACAGATTCTCGGCCACTTGATCGACTCAGCCGCGAACAATCATCAGCGGTTTGTGCGTGGACAGTTTACGGATCACCTCGAGTTTCCCGGTTACGAACAGGAAGAGTGGGTCGACGCGCAGAAGTACAACGACGAGTCGTGGCCGGCCGTGATCGAGTTATGGCGCGCCTACAACATGCACCTGCTGCACGTTGCGGCAGTCATACCGCAGCACATCCTGACGCAGCAAAGAGACAAGCATAGCCTCGACCGGATCGCTTTCAACACGGTCGAGCGCAGTGCTCCAACAACGCTCGAATATCTGATTCGCGATTACCTCGATCATCTCAAACATCATCTGGAACAGATTTGGAGACGTTCATGGCATACACCTACGAACAACTAAAACACATGACGCTCGCGGACCTGCGCGAGATCGCCAAAGGCGCCGAGCATGAAGTCGTTCAGGGCTACACGCAGATGAATAAAGAGCACCTGATCGGCGCGCTCGCCAAAGCTCTCGGCATTCAACACACACATCACGACGTGGTCGGCATCGACAAGGCGTCGATCAAAGCGCGGATTCGCGAGTTGAAGACGCAACGCGCCGCGGCGATCGAAGCGCACGATCACGCGCAGTTGAAAACAGTCAGACGCACAATTCACCGGCTCAAACGGCAGATCCACAAAGCGACTGTGTAACTCGCGTTTAAGCTGTATAATCTTTGAACTAAATCTCAACCGAATCACAAAGTGAGGTAGCTCATGATTAAGGCTATCAACCTGAGCGTGAATGGTGTCTCTCGCGACGACGAGGTCGAACCACGCATGCTCCTCGTTCATTACCTGCGCGACGTCGTCGGTTTAACCGGCACACACGTCGGCTGCGAAACGTCACTCTGCGGCGCGTGCACAGTCTCCGTCGATGGCCAGGCAGTGAAATCGTGCACGATGTTTGCCGTGCAAGCTGACGGCGCGTCGATCACGACCATCGAAGGTCTCGCGACCAACGGCCAACTGCATCCGGTGCAGGAGGGTTTCTGGGAACGTCACGGATTGCAGTGCGGCTACTGCACGCCGGGCATGATCATGACCGCGGCGCAGTTGCTCGAACGCAACGCGAATCCGTCGCGCGAGGAGATCTGTCACGGTCTCGAAGGCAATCTGTGCCGTTGCACCGGTTACCAGCACATCATCGAAGCCGTCGAATACGCCGCGAAGAAAGCGGCGGGTTCCTAAACGTTTTGAGTTCAACCTTCAGGGAGAACGAAACATGCCAAATAGTTACGTTGGCCAACGAGTAAAGCGCACCGAGGACCCGCGCCTGATCAAAGGTCTGGCGCATTACGTCGACGACATCATCCTGCCCGGCACGCTTCATGTCGCGTTTGTGCGCTCGGTTTATGCACACGCCAAAATCACCAACATCGACACCTCAGCCGCACTCGCCACGCCCGGCGTCGTCGCCGTTTACACCGGACAGGATGTCGCGCAGAAGGTTGGACCAGTTCCCTGCGCAGGCGCGTTGCCGGGTTTGAAAGTGCCGGACCATCGCGTGCTCGCAGGCGAGAAGGTCTACTTCGTGGGCCATCCGATCGCCGCAGTCGTCGCCATGGATCGTTACGCCGCACGCGACGCAGCAGATCTCATCATCGTTGACTACGAAGACCTGCCTGTTGTGACGGACGTCGAACAAGCCGCAGCCGGCGGCACCGTCATTCACGAATCGTTCGGCGACAACATCGCTTACAAGTTGACCGCCGGCGAAGGCGACATCGACGCCGCTTTCGCATCCGCCGACCGCACGCTCAAACAACGCGTACTCCACCGGCGGCTCGCGCCGATCGCGATGGAGCCACGCGGCGTACTCGCGCGCTACTTCCCCGGCGAAGAAGAACTGACGCTCTGGTCGTCAACGCAGATTCCGCACCTGATGCGCACGCAAGTCGCGTTGATGATCGGCATGCCCGAAAACAAGTTGCGCGTGATCACACCGGAAGTCGGCGGCGGTTTCGGTTCGAAGCTCAACGTCTACGCCGAAGAAGCGTTGCTCAGTTGGATCTCGATGCAACTTCACAAGCCCGTGAAATGGATCGAGACGCGCCGCGAAAACATTCAAGCGACGATTCACGGACGCGGACAGGTCGGCGACATCGA
>DASUPR010000399.1:0-16790 GCA_036281015.1 Pyrinomonadaceae bacterium | reverse complement strand
AGACAAGCCCCGCAAGGTGCTCTACAAACTCGCACGATCAAAGAACCCGTGGGAACGCCGCACCGCAATCGTCAGCACCTGGTACTTCATTCGTGCAAACGACGTTGACGACACGTTTGCGATTGCTGAGCTACTGGTGAAAGACAAGCATGAACTGGTGCAGAAGGGCGTCGGCTCGTGGCTACGCGAAGCAGGGAAACGGGACCAGAAACAGTTGGTGAGCTTTCTGGATAAGCACGCGGCATCGATGCCGCGGACAATGCTGCGTTATGCGGTGGAGAAACTACCGGGTGCGCAGCGCGCGAAGTTCTTAGGTTGAAACCGCTTCGATCTCAAACCGGCACTGCGGGCGCGACTCGCGATCGCATTTCTCAACAACCGGTTCCTTAACGATCTCACCGACGAGCGTCTCAGCAAGACGACAAACCTCGGGATGAACACTCACCGCGGCCGCAAGCGGACAGCCATTGCCGCGAATCACGATCTTGCCGTTCTGCCGTTCGATCTCAGCCGACCCACCGATCGCCTCCAACACCTTCAACGCCTTTTGCACGCGGCTGTTCAGACTCGCGTCGTGCCCGTTCGGCATGCTCGCCGCGACCGCACGGCCCACTTCACGCAATACGTCCTCGATCTCCGCCGGACTCAAACGGTGTTTCAAAACGGCGATGAGTTGATTGAGTAAAGCGTCGTAAGCTTTGGGAAACAGTTGGTCGGCTTCGTCGGTCAACGCGTAGGTGAAATGCGGTTTACGAGCGCCGCGTCGGATTCCACTCTGTCGCACGATCCCATCGCGCTCGAGCGTCGCAAGGTGCGCGCGCACGGCGTTGTCGGTTAACTCGAGCTTCGTCGCCAACTCCTCAACCGTACACGGCGAACTCCGCAGTATCGTGACGATTTGCCCTCGCGTGCTTTCAAAAAATCGCTGATCCAGCTTCATCGTCACCATTAAACACCTCTTCCGCTTGCAAATTCTAGCCCTTTTTCACGAAAAGAACAAATAGTCAAATAAAAGCTTGACTTATTATGTGGGAAGAGTATTTTGATCGTCACAAGTAGTTCCAAGCAATTCTATTCAGGAGAACGACAAAGATGGCACAGGCATTTAGTAGTTCAGCAGGCATTGCTACAGTCGATCGCGACGCCACGACCACCGCAAGTCCGAGTTATCAGGCTTACCAAATCCTTCGGACCGGCTTCACGGTCGCACCAATCGTGGCAGGTTTGGATAAATTCTTTCATCTGCTCGTGAACTGGGACCAGTATCTTCCCGGTTTCGTCAACAGTCTCACAGGCGGTCACGGCCACGAACTGATGCTCGCAGTCGGCGTGATCGAGATTGCTGCCGGTCTCGGCGTTGCGTTCAAGCCGCGTCTTTTTGCTTACGTGGTCTCAGCGTGGCTGCTGCTGATCGTGGTTAACCTGCTTATGATCCCCGGCTATTTCGATGTCGCGTTACGAGACTTTGGCCTCTCGCTCGGTGCGCTCGCACTGGCGCGACTCAGCAGCGAGTACGACCGCTGACAAGCGGTCCTCAACAAGGAGGAAACCAATGGGAAAAATCGTGTTGGTACTTTTCGCGGCCGCGGTTCTGACCGTCTTTTACGGTCAACCAACCGGGGCGTTCGGGCCTGATGACCAGAACCGCGGCAGGTCAGGAAAATCGAGAACAGAAAGCGAACAGCAGACAGACGCCAACGCAGAGCGCATGCTCGCCGAAGGCAAAAAGACTTTTCGTTTCGATACTTTTGGCGATGAGGTGTTTTGGAGCGACGCATTGCAACTTCATCGCGCAATTGCCGGCGAGAGACTCGGCGGTGTTGGACCAGGCGTCTCACCGAGAACGGCGCTGTCAGTCGGTTTGAAAGTTGACTCAGAAGCGCTGCCGGGCGGGCTCGTCGCGCAGTTGAAACATGGGCGCGTGAATCTGGACGATCCGGCCACCACGCTCGCGCTACTCAAACTCGACGCCGTCCTCGGCGTTAAAGGCACTTTCAACAACGACGGCAGTCTGAAGGCTGTCGGTATTACTTGCGCGCTGTGCCACTCGACGGTGGACAACTCGTTTGCACCGGGCATCGGTCAGCGGCTCGACGGTTGGGCCAATCGCGATCTTAACGTCGGCGCGATCGTGGCGTTGAGCCCGAATCTCAAACCAATCACGGATCTGCTCGGCGTTGACGAAGCAACCGTGCGAACCGTGTTGCAAAGTTGGGGACCAGGCAAGTTCGACGCTGAGTTGTTCCTGGACGGCAAGGCTTTTCGGCCGGACGGCAAATCGGCGGCGACGTTGATTCCGCCTGCGTTTGGTCTCGTCGGAGTGAACCTGCACACGTGGACCGGTTGGGGGTCAGTCACACACTGGAACGCGTTTGTCGCAAATCTCGAGATGCATGGACAGGGAACGTTCTACGATCCGCGTTTGAATGATCCGGTTAAATTCCCGATCGCGGCGCGTGAAGGCTTCGGCAACGTGCGCAGCAATCCGGACCTGATCACTAAAAAGCTTCCGGCGCTTCATTTCTATCAGCTCGCGATCCCGGCGCCGCCGGCGCCTCCGGGAAGTTTCGATCCGGCAGCGGCAGCGCGCGGTAAAGCTTTATTCAGGAACGAAGCGAAGTGTTCGACCTGTCACGTCCCGCCAATCTACACCGAGCCCGGTTGGAACATGCACACCGCGCAGGAGATCGGCATCGACGACTTCCAGGCCAAACGTTCGCCTGATGAGCGTTATCGAACGGCGCCTTTGAAAGGACTCTGGACACACCAGAAGGGTGGCTTCTATCACGACGGGCGCTTTGCAACGCTGCGCGACGTGGTCGAGCACTACAACACTTTCTTCAACACAAACCTGACGGAGCGGCAGAAGCTCGATTTGGTCGAGTACCTCAAGTCGCTTTAACCGATTATTTCCATGTTTCTGTCAGCTAGCTGACAGTTATAGCAACTAGCTGACAGAAACCAACCCCACATAACCACGACAATGAACAATCAAATGACACTGAGACTAATTCACTCAACCAGGAAATCCGCTTCGCAAGTTGATCCATTGACGATCGAACGAGTTGCGGAAGCACGGTTGCCGACGGAAACGGGCGAGTGGCGCATTCTCGGCTTTCGTTCGCTGATCTCCACGGAAGAGTTTGTGGTGTTGGTGAAAGGCGAACTACGCGCGGACCGGTCGAGTCTCGTGCGCATTCATTCGCAGTGCATGACGGGCGATGTTTTTGGTTCAGTGAAATGCGACTGCGGCCGCCAGCTCGACGCGGCCAAGAAGTTGATCGAGCAGGAGGGGCACGGCGCGATCGTTTACCAGCAACAGGAAGGACGCGGCATAGGCATCATCAACAAAATTCGCGCGTACGCGTTGCAGGACGAAGGCGCTGACACGATAGAAGCCAACGAGCGGCTGGGCTTTGAGGCAGACATGCGGCGCTACGAGCAGTGCGCGGAAATTCTGCTCGAACTCGGATTGCGCGCGGTGCGCGTGATGTCCGACAACCCGGCGAAGATTCAGGCGCTGCGGCAAGCGGGTCTCGAAGTCGCGGAACGCGTGCCGCTCGAAGTAGAGCCGCATGATTTCTTCGCCGGTTACCTGAAAACTAAGAAGGAGAAGATGGGCCACCTCGTCAGCGTGGCCTGACACTAGCAATGGGTTTTAAAGACCTTCACCTCGCGAACACCTCAGACCTCAACTCCGGGGAGATGAAAGAATTTTCGGCGGGCGAGACGCGTATCTTGCTGGCGCGCGTTGGCGATCAGTTTTACGCGGTCAGTGGAAGCTGTCCTCACTATGGCGGAAACCTTGCTGAAGGCGCGCTGTGCGGTACGCACGTTGTTTGTCCGTTGCATCATGCTGTTTTCAACGTGGTGAACGGTGATTTGGAAGAGCCGCCGGCGCTCGATGCGCTCGTGAGTTATGAGGTGCGTGTTGAAGGTGAGCGGGTGATGGTTCGCGTGCCGGACGAGGTCTCAGATCGGCGCGCGATCGCGTTGGCGAAACGCGATGTCACTGCCGACTCGCGACAGTTTGTGGTCATCGGCGCCGGCGCGGCTGGATACGCTGCGGCGCAGACACTGCGTGAAGAAGGTTTTCGTGGCCACGTCGTGATGATCACGCGCGAAGATCGCGCGCCTTACGATCGGCCGAACCTGAGCAAAGACTACCTGCACGGTCACGCAGATCCGGAGTGGATGCCTCTGCGTCCACAGGAGTTTTTCGCGGAGCACGACATTCAGCTCGTGCTTAACCGGGAAGTGACGCGCGTCGATGCGCGAGCGAAGACGATAGTTTTCGAGGGGGGCGAAACGATGGACTACGACGCGCTGCTCGTCGCTACGGGCGGCGCGCCGGTCCGTCTCAATATCCCGGGTTCCGATTTGAAGAACGTTTGCGTGCTGCGCAGTTTTGCCGACGCCGATTCCATCATTGAAACCGCAGGGCGTTCGCGACGCGCTGTTGTTGTGGGCGCGAGTTTTATCGGTATGGAAGCGGCGTACAGTTTGCGTGAACGCGGGCTGGACGTCACCGTTGTGGCGCCTTCGCAGGAACCTTTTGAAGTGACGCTCGGCAACGAAGTCGGCGCCGTGTTCCGGCGCGAGCATGAGCGTCATGGAGTTCGTTTCAAGCTCGGTTCGATCGTTTATCGCTTCGAGGGTAGTCATAATGTTGAAGCGGTCACGGTCGATAGTGGCGAGAGTATCGAGACGGATATGGTTGTGGTCGGAGTCGGTGTTCGTCCCGTCACGCATTTTCTCGAAGGCGTAGAGTTGGACCAGGCCGGCGGCGTCGTGGTTGATTCGCATTTACGTGCGGCGGACGGGCTCTACGCTGCGGGCGACATTGTCAGCTTCGTCGATCTTCATACTGGCGAACGCCTGCGTATCGAGCACTGGCGTACTGCACAGCAGCAGGGACGCGTTGCGGCGCGCAACATGTTGGGGCGTGAGCTTCCGTTTGAAAGTGTTCCTTTCTTCTGGACGCAACAGTTCGATCTCACCCTGCGCTATGTCGGCCACGCTGCATCCTGGGACGAGATCGTTTATCAGGGTGACGTTTCGTCGCACGACTTTCTCGCGTTCTATGTGAAAGAGAATCGTGTGCTGGCTGTTGCCGGTATGAATCGTGATCGCGAGCTTGCGGCTGTTGAAGTGTTGATGAAACTCGATCGCCTGCCCACGGGCGAACAACTAAAGTTCGGCGGCGTTAACGTTGTGGAGCTGCTTCAGGCGCCGTCTCAACTCCTCGAACTGGAACCAATGATGAAGACTGTCTGAGCGTCCCGTGCCCTGGTTTGCTTAGACCAGATTAGGAGTGGAAAGTCTTATGAGGGTCGCACCGTCCTCCGCGGCGGCGTTGTTTGGAACTTCTCGTCATCAGCAGCGCGTGCAAATCTTCTCCGGCCTCAACCCCGACGAGATGACTCGCATCACCGCATACGCCCGCAGTCTACGTAAGGCGCGTGGTGAGTTCATCTACATGCCCGGGGATCGCCCCGACCACGTTTACATCCTGCGGCTGGGAAGAGTGAAACTGTCGGTCCTTGCCGAATCAGGCAAGGAGATCGCGATAGACATCATTCAGCCCGGCGAGATCTTCGGCGAGTTTGCGCTCGTTGATGAAGCGCCGCGCAGCAACATGGCCCAGGCGTTGGACGACATACTCGTCTGGGTCTTTGCTAAACAGGATTTCACGCACTTGATTGCGTCGCAGCCGAAGTTGGCGTTGAGTTACATCCGTCTCGTGGGCGATCGACGGCGGCGCATGGAAAAGAAACTTTCCGACATCACGTCGAAGGCCGTTTCGGCACGCGTGTGCGAACTGTTGCACGAGATCGCGACGAGCTCTGCTGAAGTTGAACCAGGCAGCACAGATTATCTCGTTCCACTGACGCATCACGACGTGGCGAGTCTGATCGGCGCTGCGCGCCAGACCACAACCACCGTCCTCAACGATCTGGAACGCCGCAACATCATCGAACTCGGCCGTGGCTGGGTTCGTGTTAAGTGTCTCAAAGATCTCCAAACCTACGCCGGCTGATTCCTTTCGCTTATACGCGTGGTCCTGAATGCGTCGTCCCCAGCGGCTCCGCCGCGGATTATGCGGGTCGTTCCGCGGCTCCGCCGCCGGAGGTCTCTCAAAAAATAAAAGGGGCTACGCCCCTGGTTGGGCTCAGCGAAAAACTTTTTCCCACTTTTGTCAGCCGCATGACACTGGTGTCGCGCGGCTGACATACCCGCCAAGGTTCTTCATTCATCATGCGCGCCTCGCACCTCGCATGAAGACAACACTAGGAGGACCATCGATTATGAGAACCAACAGGAAGTTTTCAAAAACGCCGCCGCTCTGGCTCGCTATCTTTGCGCTGACACTAACCGCGCTCGTAGGAATCAGTCCGCGCACAAACGTCGCCGCGAGCGGAGGCGACGACCTCGGCACCTCGCCGTTTGATTTCAGTGATGCGGTCTATCGCGCGCACGGCATCGTGCCCGAAAACATCGTGCTGCGCGTCGGCACCGCTGGGCGCGCCGGCGACTTCGTTATCGACAACACCAACACCGATCCCAATCGCTCTAACGTTCGCACTATCGAAACAACACCCGGCACAACCGGCTCGAGCGGTCTGACTTACGCCAACATCTTCGGCGTGCTCAACTTCAACAGCTTCGAACGCAACGCCTCGGGCCAACTAACTTCGCGCGGCCAGGCCGCCTTCGACACCGCTGAGCGTTTCCGCGTTTTCATTTTCCCGAAAGCATCCAACGGCTCGATCCTCGATCCGTTTCTGCCAAACAAACGACAGGACAACGTCTTCGATACTCGCGACGGCTACTTCTCAAACGATCCACTCGGTCTGTGGGTCGCAGTTTGGGTGGTCTACACGCCGAAGGCATTCACGGCTGAAGGACGCAAAGAACTCGATCCAATCGCTGCGACCAACGGCCGCGATCTCGACGGCACCGCAATTCTTACGAGCCCGTCGCACATCGATAACCTCGCGGCCAAGGGCCTTATCGAACTACGCACACGCCCGGTTGACGACGGTGTTTTCCGTTGGGTCATCTGCCCGATCCCCGAGGATCCGCGGGACGGTTTCATCCGGCCCGATGCTTTTATCCGTGACGTAAAACGTGCCGACGGCACCGCAGTCTTCCCGGCACTCGGTAGAAACTTCCGCTGCCTACAACAATCAGGCGACTGGTGTAACTAAGCTCTTACCAGACCACTCGTTCCACCTGACAACCCAAACGGCCTGCACCTGAACGCACACTGCGTGAGAGGCGCGGGTGTGGGCCGTGGCGGCCATCCGAAAGAAATTAAAAGGAGAACCCCTATGGCGAACATCTCGAAGATCGATCGAAGGGCGGAGAAGGAGAAACAGCAAGCCGCCAAAAACAGGCGCGAGATCATCGCGGCCGGCCTGAGCCGTCGCGAGATGCTCAGAATGGGCCTGCTGACGAGCGCCGGTTTACTGATTCCGATGTCGGGCTTGAGCGTCCGAGCGCGCACCAGCGCCGGCCGTTTCCTGTACGACAGCGGTCCGGGCAGTGGTCCAAGCAGTCCCCCGACGCCACCCTTCGTGCAACCATTCGTACGCATGACCGTGAAGCAGCCGAGTGCGGTCTTGAATCCCGCGCCGACAGTGTTACCAAACACCGCGGCCGGCGAAGGACGCATCATCCCGCATCAGGCTTTCAATCAGTTTGCACCGGTGAAGTTTTATGAAGTCGAACAACGGCTGGCGAACATCATCACGCATCCCGCGCTGCCGGCCCAACCGCTCTGGGGCTTTGACGGTCTGGTTCCCGGACCACTCTACGTCGAGCGATACGGCGCACCGGTGCTCGTCCGCAACCGCAACAACCTGCCGGCGAATAACGGTGGCTTTGGCAAGAACCTCGTCACGACGCACCTGCACAACGGCCACACGCCCGCTGAATCAGACGGCAATCCATGTGACTTCTTCCGGCCCGGACAGTTCTACGACCAGCACTATCCGAACGTGCTCGCGGGCGTGAACTCCACGCACCAGGACGTCGGCGGCGACATTCAGGAGTCGATGAGCACGCTCTGGTATCACGACCACATGCACGACTTCACGTCGCAGAACGTTTACAAAGGTCTCGCCGGCATGTACCTGCTCTTCAACGATCACGACACCGGCGACGAGACCACCGGTTTTCATCTACCGTCATTCGGCGACGGCGTCAGCGACGACAGCAATTTCGACGTGCCCATGGTCTTCAGCGATCATCTTTACGATTCTGAGACCGGCATTCTAACGTTCGACACTTTCAACTTCGACGGTGTGCTCGGCGATCGTTTCCTGGTGAACGGTAAGGTGCAGCCGGTGATGCACGTGCATCCGCGGCGTTATCGTTTCCGCTGGCTCGACGCTGGTCCATCGCGTTTCTACCAGTTCTTCTTCACCGACACGTCCAACCTGAATCAGCGCATCAAGTTCCACCAGATCTCCACCGACGGCAACCTGCTCGATCATCCGGTCGAGGTCGAGAGCGTGCGTATCTCGGTGGCTGAGCGTGCTGACGTGATCATCGATTTCTCGAAGTACGCGGGCAAAACGCTCTACATCGAGAATCGTCTGGAGCAGGTTGACGGTCGTGGTCCAACCGGCAAGGTTCTCCCCGCCGGACAGGGCAATTTGATTCTCAAGATAGTTGTCGACCTGCCGCCCATTGCTGACGACAGCGTTGACCCGGCGACGATCACCAGGTTCTACGGTTTGCCCAGCAAGACCGCGACGCCGCGCATCACACGCACATTCAACTTCGATCGCTCGAACGGCAACTGGACCATCAACGGCCGCTCGATGGATCCCGAGTGTCAGGAAGTGCGGGCTCGTGTCTCGAAGAATTCGGTCGAGCACTGGGTCGTCACTAACAGCTCCGGCGGTTGGCAGCACCCGGCGCATATTCACTTCGAAGAGTTTCAATTCCTTTCGATCAACGGCGCGCCGCCGGCTTCCAGCGGTCTTGTGCAGAACGGGCGCAAGGACGTGATCCGTTTGGAGCACAACATGCACACGAAGGTGTTTTTCCGGTTCCGCGATTTCACCGGCAAGTATCCGTTCCACTGCCACAACGTCGTGCACGAGGACCACGCGATGATGCTTCTCTGGGAGATCGTCGAAGGCGATGGCGACAACCGCACCAACCCGTAAGAAAGGAGAGCGAACATGTTTAGGAATACATTTACTGGACTGCTTGCGCTTGTCCTGCTTGCCGGTGTGACGGTGCAGCCCGATGGTGCGCGCGCTTTTCAGAGTCAGTTCAAGGTGACGAAGACGCCGCGCGAACGGCTCGCCGAGCGGAGTTTTCCCAACGTCACGTTGACGACGCACGAAGGCAAGAAGGTCAAGTTTTACGACGATCTGATGAAAGACAAGATCGTTCTGATCAACTTCATGTACGTGAGATGTGAAGGCACGTGTCCAGGTACGACCGCGAACCTCGTGAAGGTGCAGCAACTGCTCGGCGATCGTGTCGGCAAAGACATCTTCATGTACTCGATCACGCTCAAGCCGGAAGAGGATACGCCGAAGGACCTTGCTGCGTACGCGAAAGCTTACAAGGTGAAGCCCGGTTGGCAGTTTCTGACAGGGAATCCGAAAGACATCGAGCTGTTGCGGCAGAAGCTTGGGTTTATCGATCGCGATCCGGTGCGCGACGCGAACAAGTCGAATCACATCGGCATGCTGCGCTGGGGGAACGAGCCGCACACGTTATGGGCCGGCTGTCCCGCGTCGCTCGCGCCCAGCAAGATCGTGAAAGAGATCGAGCTGGTCGACTGGCCGACGGCGGAAGAGGCTCGCGAGAGACAGACGAGAGGAGGAAAGAGATGATGTTTTACCGATCGATTACTAAGGTCTTATTGGGCGCGCTTCTGGTTATGACGGGCGTTGCCGTGCAGGCGCAGACCACGGCGACTGAGACGGTTTCGAAAACGCCCGAGGCGTTTCCGGTTGGTCTTGGGCCGGAGGGTGTTGCCACTGATGGCTCGAGTGTCTTTGTGGCGAATCAGTTCAGCAACACGGTCACAAAGCTGAACGCGAGTGACGGCGCGGTTGTTGGCACTTACACGGTGGGCCATCGGCCCGTTGCGCTCGCATTCGACGGCGCGTTTGTGTGGGTGGCGAATTATCTCAGCAACAACGTGATGAAGCTCGACCCTGCGGGTGGCGCTGTGATTGGCACGTATGCAGTCGGCGATGGACCAGGCGGATTGCTCGTTAGCAACGGCAACGTCTGGGTTGCGAATCGCAACGCGGGCACGGTCACGAAGCTGCGTGCGGCGGATGGGATGACACTCGGCACGTACGAAGTCGGTGAGCGTCCGATCAGCATGGCGACGGATGGCGAGCACATCTACGTCACAAACAACAACAGCGATACGGTGACGAAGCTGCGCGAGTCGAACGGCGTGCTGGTGGCGACGTTTCCGGTTGGTGACGGGCCGTTCGGGATCGCTTTCAACGGCGGCAGTTTGTGGGTCGCAAACTTCGGCAGCAGCAATGTGATGAAGTTGAGTGTCACCGGTGTGTTGAGCGGTACTTACAAAGCCGGCGATGGTCCACTTGCGGCTGTTTGCAGCGATGGTGTGGTTTACGTCGTGAATAACGGCGGCGACAGTGTGACGAAGCTCAGCGCCACAGATGGCACGAATCTCGGATCGATCTCGGTGGGACGTAGTCCGATCGGGATTGCGGTGTCTGGTTCGAGTGTTTGGGTGACGAACTCGGGGAGCAATACCGTAACGAAGCGTTAAGTTCGAGCAAGGAAGCAGGGCGCGGGCGCTTTTCGTCTGCGCCCTGCTGGGTGGTTACGGCCGTGCGCGGTTTAGTTCAGCCTCCGCCGCGATGTAACCGAAACTGGACCACTGACTGCTGCTGGTGACTTGCCGGAACACTTTTTCTGCCTGGGCGCGTTGGTCGTTGTAGAGAAACCAATTCCCCAGACCATAACCCATCGTGGCGTTGCTCAGGTTGTCGGCATTCTTGCTGATCTCGGCTAGAACGTCTTCGGCTTTGAGCTGTCCTTTATAAATGCGGATGAGCTTGTAGTAATCGGCGTTCTCGATGATGTCGAGATCGTCTTTGACCTTGGCCAACGCTTTGTTCGCTTCGTCTTTACGTCCTAAACGGCGCAATGTCATGTAGAGCCAGTGCGTCGTTGCGACGAGCATGTCGGGTTTGTTCGAGACTTTTTCCGCTTCGCGATACGCGCCGAGCGCGCGGCGAAAGTCGCCTTTGACATAGTAGGCGAGTCCCAGGTGATACCAGATGTTTGATTGCAACGTGCTGGTCGGAATGTTACGCGCGTTTGGTAGACCATCCGGTTCGATCTCGTCCGGCTTGCCCTTGATCAGCTTCGCAGCCTTTTCTAAATCCGCGATCGCTGCGTCGAAACAACGGAGCGTGATGTAACGATGACCGCGATGTCGATACAGCCGCGCATCACTCGGAAACTGCTCGATGCCTTCAGTAAAAGTGAAAATCGCATCTTTGTAATGCGCGAGGTAGGCGGTGCGCCGGCCATACCAGATGAGCGCCTCGACAGACTTCGGCTCTTTCTCATATCGCTCGCGCGCCTCATTGAGCTTCGCCTCAAGCTCACGCCGCGTTTCGGCTGAGAACTGTTGCGGCCGTTGCGGCGCCTTTTGCGCGCAGTCTGTTTGGCCCGACGCGGTGGTGGCGAACAGAAAAAGCAGGACGATTGTAAAATTTCGCATCTTTGTATTGACTGCCCGAACTCCTTCCACCTAATCTTCGTACCTGACAATCAGTACCAACCGACTCCTTTAACTGCGCTTGCTCTTGAGGTCAGACGTGTCGAGTTTTGCTCGACCGTCAGAAGTAAAGATGTGCGCGGTTTTTCATTATCTCCCCGTCTCTTCCACCTGCTTCATTTACTCAAAGGAGTAAAACTAATCATGAGACTACGATCTTTCGTACAGTTGCTCCTGCTTATTGCCGCCCTGGCCATGGCCGGGTGCGAACAGGTTGACACAAATAGACCAAGCGCTGCTGTATCATCCAACACAACTGCAAACAACGGCAAGATCGCCATTACAACCTCGTCAGACGAAGCGCGCAAGGAGTTTCTCGCCGGACGCGATCTCGCGGAACGTCTGCGCATCACGGATTCCATCGCGCATTTCGACAAAGCAATCTCACTCGATCCGAATTTCGCACTCGCCGAACTCAATCGAGCAAACGCTTCGCCAACGGCGAAAGAGTTTTTCGACCATCTCAATAAGGCCGTCACACTCTCTTCGAAAGCATCCGATGGCGAACGCATGCTGATCGAAGCAGCCCAGGCAGGCGCGAACGCGAACCCAACAAAACAGAAAGAGATACTCGAACGGCTCGTCGCTGCGTATCCGAACGACGAGCGCGCGCACTTCAATCTCGGCGGTTATTACTTCGGTCAACAGGAGTTCGTACAAGCCATCGGACATTACAAAAAAGCGACCGAGCTCGCGCCGAATTATTCCACCGCTTTCAACATCCTTGGTTATGCGTACCGCCAGAACCAGGCGTACAGCGACGCGGAAAACGCTTTCAAGAAATACATCGAGCTCATTCCCAACGACCCGAACCCTTACGACTCTTATGCGGAGTTGCTGTTGAAGATGGGACGGTTTGATGAGGCCATCGTGCAGTACAACAAGGCGCTCGCGATCGATCCCAACTTTATCAACTCGCACTTCGGAATCGCCGCCGCTTTGGCTTACGCGGGTAAGGCAAGCGAAGCGCAGTCGGAGTTACAGAAGATCACGACGAAAGCGCGCAGTGATGGTGAACGTCGCACGGCGTTGTTTGGCCAGATGGTCGTGGCGGTCGACAGCGGCAAGTTAGACCAGGCACTCGCGGAAGTCGAGAAGCAGTATGCGTTGGGCCAGAAGAGTAACGACATGCCGGCGATGGCTGGTGACTTGTTGTTGAAAGGCAACATCCTGCTGGAGATGGGCAAGCCTGACGACGCCCGCAAAGCTTACGAACAAGCACTGAAGACCACGACTGACTCAAACGTGCCACAGGAGAACAAAGACAACGCGGCGCTGTTTGCTCATTACAACCTGGCGCGCGTCGCGATCGCGAAGAAGGATCTGGCTACAGCTAAAACCGAGACAGAAACCTTTCGCAAGGGCGCCGAAGCGCGAAAGAACGCGAACCAGCAAAAGCAGGCGCACGAACTCGCCGGACGGATCGCGCTTGAAGAGAAAAACTACGACACAGCCATCAGCGAGTTGGCCCAGGCAAACCAACAAAACCCGGACGTGCTCTACCTGCTTGGCCTGTCTTATAAGGGCAAAGGCGACGCAGCCAACGCGAAAGATAGTCTTACAAAAGCCGCCAAGTTCAATTCACTCCCGAACCTGAACTACGCCTTAGTCCGCACCAAAGCAGAGAAGGCATTGGCGACGTAGCCAGCAGTTACAAGGAAAACGCAGGAGGCACGAGTTGACTAACTTTGTGCCTCTTGTGCCTTTTTGTGGTCTCGAAGTGCCAATCCCGCCACGAGCACAGAATAACAACCATAGACCAGCTCTCGCGTATCGTGTAAATACCAGGGCGAGTGCGAGCAAGGGCGCCACTAGAATTACTGCGATAACGTAGACCTGTTGCCAAGTGCTCAGACCAACGCCTAAGCTCGTATGCGCATTGCCGTGAAGTAAATTAACAACTAAGTGAGCTAATACGACTATCGTTATCCAGATCCTATGATTATTCACGTTGGCTACGTTCATGAACTCGTGCGGTATCCGGTCAAATCAATGGCCGGTGTCCCGACACAGTCTGCCTTTCTGGGCTGGCATGGTTTTCAAGGAGACCGGCGCTTCGGTTTTCGCCGGCTCAACGACAATAGTGGCTTTCCGTGGCTTACCGCAAGCCGTCTTCCGGAACTTATTTTGTACCAGCCGCTCGGTCTTGATCAGACTACCGAGGAACCAACGCACGTCCGTACGCCGGAAGGTGTGGACCTTGAACTCCGAAGCGCAGAACTACAGACGAGCGTCGCGGAAAAGTTCGGCAGTCCGGTCGAGTTGATGAAACTCAAGCACGGAATTTTTGACGACGCTAGTGTTTCGGTGATCAACTTAGCGACCATCGCCGGCATCGGCAGGGAAGTGGGCGAGGATTTGGACACGCGACGCTTCCGGCCAAACATCATCATCGCGTCGGAGGCCACCGAACCGTTTGTGGAAGATGGATGGATCGGCGGCCGCTTAGTTTTCGGCGGCGAAGGTGGACCAACGATCAATATGGCGATGCGCGATCTGCGCTGCGTGATGATCAACCTCGACCCGGACACGGCACAGCAAGACCCACGCGTGATGAAAGCCGCCGTGCGTTTGAACGGCAATAATGCCGGTGCTTATGGAATGGTCGCACGCACGGGCCAGATCAGCGTGGGTCAGGCCGTCAGTCTGATTATGGAAACGCAGGCCGAAACAACACGAGCCTGATCAACTACGCAACCGCAACTACCTTCAGATACTCGGAACGCACCACAGTCGTGCCGTCAGTCGCGATATTGTGCGCGGTCCAATGCTCCTCGAGCGCCGCACGCAACGCGTTCTGTTTGTTTTCATCGAGTGCGCCGAAAGCTTTGTTTGTTGGACCATAGTAAAGGCGGAAATGCTCGACCACTTCCGCCGGACCAAACGTGAAGTTGAAATGCACTGCCTCCCGGGTGGTCTGCAAATCGTTAGTTCCTTCGCTCAAACGCTCGCGCACAGCTTCTTCAGAGCCCCACAAAAGCGGTGAAGGCATGTTAGCCGGCGGCGGAACATGCGACGCCGCGATCTTGAACATCTGACCGATAAAGCCAGCCGGCGTCCAGTTGGCCATCGCGATCGATCCGCCAGGGCGACACACGCGTTTGAGCTCAGCGGCAGTCAGTTCAGGACGTGGAGTAAACATCGCGCCGAACATCGTCACCACAGCATCAAAACTCGCGTCCGCGTAGGGCAACTTCTCAGCGTCGCCTTCGTCAAACTGCACCGTCAAACCTTCACGCTTCGCATTCTCGCGTGCCTGCTCGATCAGGTTCGGCGCGATGTCGACGCCCGTGACAACTGCACCCAGACGCGCGGCCGGCAGCGCGAGATTTCCGGTGCCACACGCAACGTCCAACACGCGCTGGCCCGGCTGGAGATTGAGGCCGTTAATAAAATCCTCGGCGCCGGTCGCGTACGACTTCGCAATCTCACCAAAGTCGCCGGCGATCCACGTCGCGCGCAGTTTGGTCTTCAAGGCGTCCATCTCAGACGTCATTTGGCTTGCTTCCATTGTTTGCTCCTTTTG
Source organism: Pyrinomonadaceae bacterium (assembly GCA_036281015.1). GTDB lineage: Bacteria > Acidobacteriota > Blastocatellia > Pyrinomonadales > Pyrinomonadaceae > PSRF01. The sequence continues at coordinate 1,458 of DASUPR010000399.1, read as the reverse complement.
ATCTTCAACTCCAGAAGATAACGCGCAAAATTGCAGGAGTTTAGGTCTAGACGAATAAATGAACCCATTGTTCAATTAGCTCGTACTGGCTAACGGTTAGAACCAGCGCCACTTTCCACCCGAGGTACAAGCCTATGTTCCGCAGCCTACTCCTGCTGGCCGCTTGTTTTTGCACATCTGTTGCCGCTGTCGCCCAACAGAGCACCAGTCAACCACTCCTGATCGGCCGCGTCGCCATCAACCAAACGCACATCTCGTTCACTTATGCCGGAAAGATTTGGCTGGTTGAACGAAGCGGCGGCGTTGCGAAACGTTTAACCAATACGCCAAACGAAGAAACCAGTCCCGTCTTCTCGCCCGACGGCAAGCGCATCGCGTTCTCGCGCTCGAATGGCAACGACTGGGACGTCTTTATCGCCGCGGCAGACGGCTCCGGCGAGCCAACGCGCGTCACGATGATGCCGGAAGATGATTTCGTGACTGCGTGGTCACCGGATGGAAGGGAAGTCATCTTTGAAACGACGAGAGACGAAGAGACTGTAACTCGTCTTTATAAAACCTCCGCCGAGCGTCTCGCTCTGGCAACTGCGCTCCCGCTTCACCAAAGCTATTCCGGTTCGCTATCTCCCGACGCGACGCGAATCGTTTACAACCCGCGCTCCGGTGCGGGCGAGTGGCGTTACTATCGCGGTGGATACGCCGCGCCTCTCTGGATCGCCAATCTCAAAACCGGTGCGCTCGAGAAACTCTCGAACGGAACTCACAACGATCGAAACCCTCAGTGGTTAGGCGACCGAATCTTTTTCCTTTCCGATCGCACCGGGATCTTCAACCTGCACGCCTACGACACCAAATCGAAGAAGACAGAGCAACTCACGAAATACACGGGCGGCCAGGGCGTCCGCACTGCGTCGGCAACGAACGGCGCCGTGGTTTACGTGCAAGGCGGCCGGTTGCACCTGCTCGATCTGACCACGAACAAGGATCAAGTGATCAATGTTTCGGTGACGCCCGATACGTCAGAGCTTGCTGCTCGTACCGTTCCCGCTATGCGTTTCCTGGAACAGATACTCCCGTCGCCGGCCGGCGATCGTGTTGTCTTCGGTATGCGCGGCGATGTGATCGTTTTCGATCCGGCAAACGGTTCTTACAAGAACCTGACCAACACGCCCGGTATTGCCGAACGCTATCCCGTGATCTCGCCTGACAACAAATCAGTCGCGTATGTTTCAGACGAATCCGGCGAATACGCGCTGCACGTGCGTTCTCTCGAAAACGATTCCGTCAAGAAGATCCGCATCGAGGAGAAGCCGTCGTTTTATTGGAGCCTCGCCTGGTCGCCTGATTCACGCAAGCTTGCGTTTCCCGACAGGCGGTTGGGTTTGTGGCTCGTTGACGTCGCTGCCGGAAGCGCGCTGCGCGTCGATAGCTCGACGTATTCGGCGCAGCAATCATGGA
>DASUPR010000398.1:0-4407 GCA_036281015.1 Pyrinomonadaceae bacterium | reverse complement strand
CCGACTGGCCGAAGTCGTCGACAAGCCACAGTTCGTCGATGCGCAGAGCGCCCGCGCGGATCATCGAGAACGAAAAACCTGGTGGTGCGGTTGATGCCGGTGGTGGTGTTGCCGGCGCGAGACGTTCCCCGGTTGGTGCTTTCGGGTCGGGCGGATCGAGTAGTTTGACGACGTCGTTGTCGAGAGTTTTCAGGTTTGCGTTTTCGATCCACGGACGCGAGGGATCGGGTGTGACGCGCGGCAGCGTGACGTCGCGACGCAAGAGCGCCTGGTGAAAACCTGTCAACGCTTGGCCCATCAAACCGGCGGCTTGAAGCTCGGCGAGTGTCTTGTCCCACACGACTTCATAGCGCTTGAGAACTTCGGCGACGGCGGCCGGAAACGCCGGATTGTCGTCGCGAGTTTGCTTCCCGTGGATCAGTTGGCGCAGCGTGTCGATTGGTTCGTCGAAGATTCGTCCGTCGATCGGGCTGAGCAGACTGCGGCCGCGGATCGTGTAGCCGGTTGCGGGGATCGATTTACGGTCCAACGGCTGGTAATCAAAATTGCGCAGCGGCCACGTTGGACCAAACCCGTCTTGTGTTGAAGGCAAGTCGGCTGTCGGAAACCACGTGATCTGCCAGTCGAGGAACAGCGGCGACCACGGTTGCCGTCCCCACAACTCGACGAGGCGAAATGGTCGAATGCCTTGTTTATCGAATGTCACTTGATCGTGCGGGAAGGATTCGTTGTTGCCATCCCACGTGAGATCGTTGACGAGTCGATTAACCCACGTCTGCCACAAATCAGCGGTGTCGAACTTCTTGCCGGCCGGTAGAGTTCTTTCAGTGAGATCCGCGATTGCTTGTTCGACAATGGAACCTTCGTCAACGAGATTGCTCAGGATTTGCGGACACGCCGGCAGGTGCTTTTGCGCTGCGGCTGCGATCTCCGCGACACCGGTGGCTTTCGTGAACGACTTCTTGTCTTTCTGGTCCACTGCGACGTCGACTGTTGTGACGATCTGTTCCGGCAAGCGGCAGGGAAGTGGACGCGGAAACTGGTGCTTTGACGGACAACCGCAATTTCTGACGACGATGACCGGATCGGCAGGAATCCAGAACCGCGGCGCCGCGTCGTATTTGAGTTCGAGCTCGTCCTTAGGCAGCTTGGCTTTTAACTGATCCGGCATCGTTGCGAGCTGACCAAGCAATCGATCGCGTGTCGTTTGCAAATCTTTGACGCGTGTCGCGAGCTCTCTCACGTCTTTCGCTTCCGCCGTCAGGCTCGCGCGAAACACACGCGACTTGCCGGCGACTCGCCACCAGCGCGCGTAGAGTTCCTGTTGCAACGCGGCGAGATCGCGAGTGACAGCATCGGCTTCTGCTTGGACTTCGTTGAGCCGCTGAAGATCCGCGAGCTGCTGGTCCGTCGGTTTAATCTTGGTTTGCTTCGCGGTCTTTTCAGGCTCGCTGGGAAACACGCCTTTGTCGTCGGCTTTGGGACGAATGAACCAAAGCTTGCCCGCTTCGTGTGTGGCAAACCAGTTCTGATGAACGGCGTTGTCGCGCGGCGACGCATTCCAACTCCGGACGAGCGTTTCCGGTTGGCGATAGATCACCGCTTCGAGAGCTTTCCAAAGATTCGGCGCCTCTTTCGCCATGCCGACTTCCTGCTCGCCGCTGTAAGAGCTCGACACGAGGGAAACGAGTGCGTCTTCGGCGCTGTTGCCAACGCCTACCTGAAACGCGGGCGTGTCCTTGCCGAGAGAGCCTTCGACACGAGGCGCACCGGGGTAACCGAGAATCTGTCCTTTGTGCGTGCCGGTGCTCCAGTAGTTGATGTGCGCGACCATGCCGTGAAAGACCGAGCGACGATTGGGCAGATCCGTAATCACGGTGTTTGTTTCGACGAACCAACCCGGCGGATCGATCAGCATGCCGAGCAGCTTGTCGCTTGCGTCGCGCTTCTCTGTGACTTTGACTGCGGGTGAAGCGAGCGCTTCATTCGCCTGAACTCGATACCAGCCGACCAGCAGGTAACTGAGCGTGGTTCCTTCGGGCACGCCTCCTTGCGCGTTTGGCTGGCGCAGGTCTTCGAGTTTGTCGTGCCACGAGAAGACGTTGCGATTTTCGGCGATGAAGGCGGTGAATGTTGGCGAGCCGGTGGTTGCGTTTCCGAGTGCGGTGATCGTCGTGCGATCGCCGGTGAAATTTGCGGACGAGAATTGATCGAGCGGCACGACTTTGCCGAGTGGTCGTGCTGCATATTTATCACTGCCTTCAAACAGCAGATTCGCTGGACCAGCGTCACTCGCCAACGAGCCGCCGTCGACAAACCACGCGTTTGTTTTCAGAGACGAACTCGACCGTGCGAAACGCACGATCAACCAGTGATCCGGCAGCGCGGGAAAATCGAGCAGGCCCGGCGTGTAAGCGTGACGCAGTCCAGAGGGCAGCACCCAGTGTAAATAGACACCGCGGTCTTTCTCTTCCGGCAACGCCGTCGAATCCGCGTCGAGCACGAGTTGCTCCGCCGGGTTGCCCTGGTAAGTTCGGCCCGCGCCGTAAAACGGGCGTGGTCCAGGCGCGCTCAGCGACGCGGGCAATACCTGGTAATCGAACAACTGCGGCGACCAGCGCCCGTCGTTCGCGGCGTATCGCTTCGGCTCGATTTCTATGACACCGCGCTTCGCAATTACGATGTCGTCAATAACCAGCGCCTGCACCTTGATCGGCACAAGCAGATGCTGTGAGTCCATAACAGTTTCCTTAAGTCACGGCGAAGTTTCGAGTCAGGCCTTGCCAACGCCTTTAGCGTTGCCGTTTTGGTTTTTGTTTGACCCAGGGTTGTGCCAACCCTGGGCTCACATTAGTAAACGCCTTCGGCGTTGCGTTATTGCTGTTGTTCGGTGTTGGCGTTACTGCCGCCGTTCGGTGTTGGCGTTATTCGCGTTGCGTCTACTTCCAGTTGATGTCCTGCTGTTCGGGCTTGCGGATCATTTCGGTGGCGAGCTCGGCGGAGCCGCTGCAGGACAGCTGATCGCGCAGCTTCGTGATGTCGACAACTCCGGCTGGCGGTGCGGCGCGTACAAGGTCTTTCTTGACGTCGAGAATCTTGCCCGACTTTGTAGCTTTCACTTTGCCGTCGCTGCTCACGCCGAACGTGATGCCCTCGCGAGGTTCGCGGAATGTCACCGTCTCCAGCGAGCCGCGCGCGAGACAAAACAAGACGCCTTCCGCAATGTGATCGAGACGCAGGATCTTCGGCAGGTTCGGGTCGGCGGAAGCCTTGGTTGTCGCCGTTACTTCAACACCGGGCCAGTTACTCACGATGCTCGAACGCAACAGAAAGCCGGTCTTGGTCGTGTCCATGTAACGCTCAGACGGATTCCATTCCGGCTGCTTCCCTTGCAGCCGCAGCCGGTACTGGTAAACGATCTTCGATAACACCGACTGCAAATCCGCTCGCGACGACGCGCGTTTTTCGACAGTGCGCACCGCAATACTGAGCGCGCCATCAACCATCGCATTCACCCAATTGTCGTCGAGATAGAAGAAGCGCAGCGACTCCTGCGGCAACAGCGATTGATGCGGCACGAGGTAGTGAAACGGTACCGGATACAACAACACGAGCCGCGCGATCCACTCAACGAGGTCATCCGCAATCTTGACCTGCTCGTTCGGCGGCGCCGGCGCGACCGTATTCGGATCTTTAAACGACGTGCGATGTTGTTTTAGAAATTCCTCGATCTCTTTCGCGAATTCGGAAGCGTTTTGACTGCGTTCGACAAACAAGTGCAGGCCTTTCGCAAACGCCGGCGACGACAGCGCGAGCAACCGGCCGAGTTCCCACGCCGATGCATAAGACACGTCCAGCATCCCGTTCTTGTCGTCGAAGATCAACGCGGCATCCGCGCGCTCAAACGCCGGCCGGTTCAGGCGTTGTTTGGGAACCGGCGCCAATGGGCCACGATACCAGGCCATCGTTGGCGAGCTATTCAACGGTTTGTAATCAAGCGGCACGTAACCACGCTGGAGCGCGTTATCGACGTGAGTGTGTCCGGTAGTTCCAGGCAGCGAGACGCCAAACACGGCAGCGTTTTTCTTCAGTTGCTGCATCAATCCGCCAAACGTGTCGCGTCCGGACGGGTCGTTCACAAAGCTCCAACTCCCGAGTGTGATGAGCCGCAGACGCGAAGCGGGCTGCTCCTGGTTTGGGTCGGAGTCGAGCAACTCGTTCCAACCTTCCAGCGAGATCAGATACACAGTGTTCGTGCCCGGCGGTGGAAAACGATTAGCCACGAGCACGGAAAACTCTCCGTTCGCGACCATCTCGAGCGGCACTTTATCAGCCGTATCTACGTGACGAATGTGCGCGAGCAGCGGAAGCTCATTGCGAGACGGACAGAGATTGCGAAACAGTTTG
>DASUPR010000397.1:0-8354 GCA_036281015.1 Pyrinomonadaceae bacterium | reverse complement strand
TTGAACGCGGGATCGATCATGTCCGCGCCATCTTCGAGCACCGCCGCGACGAAACGCAGAAAACGCGACTCGGGATTGTTCTTGTGAATGAAGCCGTACGCCGGTGGCGGATCGACTGACTTCACGATCTTGCGAATCTCGTTGATATAAATCTCGTGAGGAAACTGCGTCCAGAAGATGATGCGCGCGGTTGGGAAGTCGCGCCAGATCGCGCGCGCGGCTTTAACGCCCGAGAGCTTGGGCATCTGGATGTCGAGGATACAAACCTCGGGCTTCTCGCCGAGCGCGAGCTTCACCGTTTCCTCGCCGTCCGCGGCTTCAAACACGGGGACGTGCGACGGAAACTCCTTCTCGAGTATCTCGCGCAGGTAGTGGCGCTGGGCCACGTTGTCTTCAGCAATCAGTATTGACATTGGGGTTGATTCTATTGGGAAACGACCAGCGTACGCAAAACGTTTTGCTGGATCGTGTCGCGCATGGCTGAAAACGGAACCACGAACTCGGGTTGGCCGAATGAGTGTGGTCCAACCTGGTAGTCTTCGAAAGACAGCAAGACGCCGTCGGGCACGATGTTCCAGTTTTCGAAACTACTGACCTTTGGCTCAGTTCCACGCTTTACCCCGTCTTCGTCGAGGTTCGCGTAGTGGTCCAGCAGGTGTTTTCTCGAGTAGGTAGAAAAGCTTTTCAAGTAGCCGCGTTTGAAAACGTCTTTGGCGCGCAGTTGCCTGCCTTTCTTCAGGTCGAAGTTGATTGTTTCGTAATAAGCGATCGGGTGCATTTGGCCTGCTCCCATCACGCTGTGAGTGAGGCGCAGACTGACGAGGTTTTCGTTGGAGTAATAGACGACGTAAGACAAATTGAGGCCCCATAACACGGGTTTCTTTTTGTTCTTTCGTCGTTGTTCGGCGTCGGCCAGTCGTCGGAATTCGTTTGCATAACCGAGGACTTTGTTCTTAATCCATTTGTTGAACCGGCGTGCTTCGTTCTTTGCAAATGAGATTTGCGGATACTGCATTTTCAACTCGTAACCGTCCTCGACGAAATCGAGTGAGGGAATCGAATGCTCGGTGAAAGTGAAATGGTTGGGCCAGTCCGGTGTGATTCGCTCAGCTTGCTCAGGGCGGCCAGGAGTTGGCGAAACCTTTGGCGCCGGTGTTGGCTTCGGCTCGACTTTCGACCGCGACGCTTCTGTCTGCGTGCAACCGCCGGCAACAAGCACCGCGCTCCAGACAAGTATGAACACCAGAATTCTCACCCGGCTAAATTGCCTGTTGCCGTGTGTAGCGGCAACGTGGGTCGCCACATCCCAGGCTCGTGCTATCATGCCCGGCCAACAAAGGTAAACCGGAAAGGTACACCCCATGACACCACGAAACCCGCTTCTTTCGGTGCTCGTCTGCCTGTTCGCCGTCTTTCTTCCTGTTTCACCAGTACTCGCGCAAACACCACAACCGCGCGATGAGCGACTCTGGCGGCGCGCGCTCGCGATTCACCGGCGCGCCATCGTCGTCGATACGCACAACGACGTGACCACGCCGATGACCAACAACAATTTCGATCTCAACGGCACGCCGCCAACTCCTTATCGCACCAACATCGAACGCATGAAGCAGGGCGGGTTAACGGCGGAGTTTTTCTCGCTTTACATCCGACCGTGGTACGTGCAAAACGGCGGCTCGACGCGCCGCACGCTCGACATGATCGACTCCGTCTACCGCGCGGTCGAACGCAATCCACGCGACCTGATGATCGCCACTTCAGTCGCCGACATCCGCCGCGCGAAACGGCTCAACAAAGTCGCGTGTTTGATGGGCATCGAAGGCGGGCACGCGATCGAAGACTCGCTGCCGACGTTGCGCGAGTTCTACCGTCTCGGCGTGCGTTACATGACCTTGACGTGGAACAACACCAACAACTGGGCCGACGCCAATCGCCCTCCGAAGCGACACGGCGGGTTGAACGACTTCGGCCGCGAAGTAGTGCGCGAGATGAATCGTCTCGGAATGCTCGTCGACGTCTCGCACGTTTCAGATGAAACGATGAGCGACGCGCTCGACGTTTCCAAAGCGCCCATCATCGCTTCGCACTCTTCAGCACGCGCGCTCAGCGATGTCTCGCGAAACATTCCCGACGATCTGCTACGGCGCATCGCCAAGAACGGCGGCGTTGTGAACGTCAATTTCTACAGCATGTTTGTCGACGCGAAGACGGTTAGACCACAAAGCGAGGAACGCGACCGGCGTTTGAAAGCACAGCAGGACGCTATTGACGAAAAATACAAGAACGATCCCGAGCGGCTCGCCGAAGAGAGCGACAAACTCGAACAAGCGAATCCGTTACCGCCGCTGCCGATCTCAAAACTGATCGATCACATCGATCACATCGTGAAAGTCGCCGGCATCGATCACGTCGGCATCGGCGCTGACTTCGACGGCGCCAACGACATGCCCGAAGGCGCGAAAGACGTTTCGATGCTGCCGAACATCACTTATGAACTACTGAAACGCGGCTACAGCGAACGCGACATTTACAAAATTCTCGGCGGAAACATGTTGCGTGCGTTTGCGGAAGCCGAGCGTGTCTCGCGCAGCATGAGCAAAACCATCAGCGGTGACGGCAGCACAAAACGGATCAAGTAAAAAAAAGAGCACGGCATGCGGGCCGTGCTCAAAGCAGAAAAGAAGAGAGTTTGTTTAGTTAGACATCCTGGTCACCACCCTGACGGCCCTGGCCCGCGCCCGACCGTTCTGAGGTGCCGAATTGGTCCTTCATGTGTTTGGGTTCGCCCTGCTGGCTCTGTTGGCCCGCGCCACGTTTGCCAGTAGAGAAGTCGTCATCCTGCTTATTGCGTGCGGGTGACTGCTGGTTCTTGCCGTAGTCGCCCTCATGCTGACCACCCAAATTTTTGTCGAGATCGTCGTTCCTCATTCTGTCATCTGCCATCTTTGTCTACCCTCCCATGTGCGATGGTTTAATTGATAGCCGCTGTTGAGTAATTCAACCTGCGTGCCAATTAAGACGGGCCGTAAATTGTTGAAAAGAACCACTGATTTGCGTCCGCAAACCAATACGCAGGGGAAATGAAATCATACACAGCGTGCGTGTTATCATGAGTTTTGCATTCATGACGCAAGCAGGACTTTACATTCACATTCCGTTTTGTCGTTCGCGGTGTTCGTATTGCGACTTCGCGACTGGTCTGTATGAGAACGGGCTTTCAGAACGTTACGTAAACGCTCTACTCCACGAAATTCCTTCGTCACACGCAGCCGGCGCGCACATCGACACGATCTATTTCGGTGGCGGCACTCCATCTCTACTGGACCCCGCGCAACTCGATGAAATCCTGCTTGCTTTAAACGAACGGTATGACGTCAATCCGGCGTCTGAAATCACTCTCGAGATAAACCCCGGCAGCATCACCGTGGAAAAACTGCGTGCCTTTCGCAGTCTCGGCGTCAATCGCGCGAGCTTTGGGGCGCAGACATTTGACGATCGCGAACTCGCAAAGCTGGGACGTTCTCATACTGCCGCCGACGCGCGGCGCACATTTCACGATCTCCGCGCCGCGGGATTTGATAACGTGAGTTTCGATCTAATCGCCGGACTGCCGGGTCAAACACTTGACGGTTGGCAAAGTAATGTAGACGAAGCACTCGGACTACGACCGGAACATCTCTCGTTCTACTTGCTCGAGGTGCACTCGGGAACGCCTCTGGCCCAACACATTGAACGCGGACTCCAACCTGTTCCGGATGAAGATCTCGCCGCGGTGATGTACGAATCGATGCTTGAGCGCGCGGCGGCCGCGGGTTACGAACACTACGAGATCTCAAATCTCTGCCGGCCCGGTTTCGAGTCGCGTCACAACACGAAATACTGGACCGGCGCGCCGTATTTCGGCTTTGGGTGTTCGTCACATTCGTACGACGGCGAGACCCGGCGCTGGTCCAATCATCGCGACGTGCTTGAGTATGTGAGGCTGGTGGAGAGGGGATCTTCGCCAATAAATGAAGAACAGATCTTGACGGAGAGCGATATCAAAGCGGAGAGTCTGTTTCTCGGGCTTCGTATGATGCGGGGTGTCAACCGTGATCTGTGTAAAGACTACGAAACCGACGTCGCACGATTTCGCGAAGCCGGTCTCCTCGAACTCGACGGCGACTTTATCAAACTCACGCGCAGTGGAGCGCTGTTATCTAACGAGGTATTCTCCGCGTTCGTATGATCATTGCCATCGACGGTCCATCCGGATCTGGTAAATCGACACTGGGACGAATGCTGGCGCGGGAGTTGAACCTCCTCTACATCGACACCGGCTCGATGTATCGCGCCGTCGCACTCGCCACGATCGAAGCGAGGATCGATCCGGCTGACAAGGAAGCCGTCGTTACTGTTGCCGAGATCGCCGAAATCGATCTCCAGGGCGATCCGGATTCATTGAAAGTCTCGCTCAACGATCGCGACGTCACCGACGAGATTCGCACTGAAACCGTGACCGAAATGTCGTCCGTTGTTTCGACGATTCCCGGCGTGAGACGCGCGATGGTGGCGCGCCAACGCGAAATGGGCCAACGCGGCGCCGTGCTCAACGGCCGCGACATCGGCACCGTCGTCTTTCCCGACGCGGACATCAAGTTCTTTCTAACAGCCGAGCCCGAGGAACGCGCCGAACGCCGTTTTAAAGAAGATCTACTGACAAACTCGAGCGTCTCTCTCGAACAGACGCTCTCCGAGATGATCGAGCGCGACCGTCGCGATTCAACCCGCGCCGACTCGCCGCTCAAGATCGCAGACGACGCGATCGTGATCGATTCATCAGGCTTAACGATCGAACAGGTTTTTGCACGGATGATGGAACATGTTCACCGGCATCATTGAAGAACTCGGCAGCGTCCGCAGCGTCGAAGAACGCGGCGAGAACGCGCGCATCGTTATCGACGCGCGTGTCGTGACCGACGGCACGAACCACGGCGACTCGATCGCCGTCAACGGCGTCTGCCTGACAGCGCTCGACATTCACGACGACTCATTTGCCGCCGACGTCTCACGCGAAACACTACTGCGTTCGACGCTCGGCAGTCTCAAACCCGGCGCGCCCGTCAATCTCGAACGCGCCGTGACGCCCGCCACGCGTCTCGGCGGACACATGGTGCAAGGCCATGTCGACGCTCGCGGTCAGTTTGTCTCCGTCGAGAGCCACGGCGAGTCGTGGACCCTGCGCATCGCGTATACGCCGGAAATCGCCCGTTATCTCGTTTTCAAAGGCTCAGTGGCGGTCGAAGGCATCAGTCTGACTATTGCCAACCTCGCCGAGGATTACTTCGAAATCGCGATTATTCCCAAGACCTGGGAGGTCACGAACCTCTCGCACCTCAAACCCGGCGACAGCGTCAATCTGGAGGTCGATGTTATCGGTAAGTACGTGGAAAGATTACTGGCTTTCAGGTAACATTACCCCGCTCTGCAATTTCCGGCCGAAGCTGGATTTAGGACCATCACGTGGCTTTTGCGACCATTGACGAAGCCGTCGCCGACATTCGCGACGGCCGCATGATCATCATTGTCGACGACGAGGATCGTGAAAACGAAGGCGACCTCGTGTGCGCGGCGGAGAAAGTCACGCCCGAAATCATCAACTTCATGGCCCGGCACGCGCGCGGCCTCATCTGTTTGCCGCTCACCGAAGAGCGTTGTGACGATCTTCATCTGACCACACAGGTCGCCGACAACACGTCTTTCCTCGGCACCGCGTTCACGGTTTCTATCGACGCTCGCCGCGGCATCACGACCGGCATCTCAGCCGCGGATCGCGCGACGACGATTCTCGTCGCCGTCGACCCGAAGTCACGGCCGCAGGATCTGGCGCGTCCCGGTCACATTTTTCCGCTGCGCGCGAAGGATGGCGGTGTGCTCGTTCGTCCCGGTCAAACAGAAGCGAGCGTTGACGTTGCGCGGATCGCGGGACTCTATCCCGCCGGCGTGATCTGCGAAATCATGAACGAAGACGGCACGATGTCGCGCCTTGCGGAGCTCGAAGCGTTTGGCAAGCAACACGATTTGAAGATCATCAGCGTCGCCGACCTCGTGCGCTATCGCATGAGCAAGGAAAAGATGGTGCGCCGCGTGGTTGAAACCGATCTGCCGACGGTCTATGGCCGCTTCCGCGCGATCGCTTACGAAAACATTATCAACGGCGACGTACACCTGGCGATGGTCATGGGCGACGTGCGGACAGACGATCCGGTGCTGGTCCGGGTGCATACAGAAAACGTCACCTGTGACATGTTTGGTTCACTCATCGACGACACCGGCTTTCAACTTCACACAGCATTGGAAAAGATTGCTGCGTCTGCGCGTGGCGTGGTCCTATATTTGCGACAGCGCGAGCATAGTTTAGACCTTGTTAATCAATTGCGTACGTACGGTGTGATGCAGGAAAGTGGGCTTAATAAACGCGAAGCAAGTCTGCAAACTGGATATGGAATCGATCGCGACTATGGCGTCGGCGCGCAGATTCTCCACGATCTCGGCTTGCGGCAGATATTGCTTCTGTCGAATCATCCCCCCAAAGTTGCAGCTCTCGAGGGATTCGAGCTGTCGGTCGTCGGCAACGTTCCGCTTGGCGAACCGGCATCAAAGGACCACGAGACTGCCATCTGACTCGCAAAGTTGGATTCGGTTCTTTCAACTTTCGGTCTCTCCCTCTAGAATTCGAAGTTCCCCGATGTCGCTCAGCGGCGATGCGTTATGAGTGTAGACGATCCCAATAGACCAACAGATCTACCCGAGCGCCCGGAACCACCGAAGCCTTCGGTGAGAAAACGCTGGCGCTACTTCACGCGGCGTCACGCGATCCTGGCCGGCCTGATCATCGCCGTCGGCGTGTTTGCAGTGTTGCTGCTCGGCTTCTTCCTCTACCGGCTGGGCTTTGTCGACCGCTACATCGCCGGGCAGATAAAACAAACGTTTGCAAACTACGGAATCAGGGCCGAGATTCGGGAGTTTCATGCGGACTTGCCGCCGAACACGGTCGAGATGAACGGCGTCGAGCTGTACGACGCGCAGACCGGCGCGCAGCTCGGCAGGATCGATAAACTATTAGCGACCATCCGCATTGAAGATCTCTACGCGCTCAATCTCCAGCGCAACATCAATCTGCGAGATCTCAAGATCGAAGGCTTCGAAGTCTGGGTGACGTTTGACGAACAGGGCCGTTCGAACTTTCGCAACATCCACGTTCCGCCGCCCGAGCCGAACAAGCGCATCCTGTTTGCTTATTCAACCGCGAACATCGAAGTGAAAAACGGCGTCGTGCACTACGGCGACGAGCGTCACGAGATCTCCGGCGAAGCGCGCAACCTGCAAGCGACGATTCAACCCGACAATCCGAATGCGCCGGTCGATAGTTGGATGAACCGCGTCACGTTTTCTGCGACCAACTCGACCTTCACTTACGACGGGCGCACGATCAGCAACATCGATATGCAGGCACGCGGCCGCGTGAACCAGACGCGCGCCGAGATTGAAGAGATGGTGCTGAAGTCGCCGGTTGCCGAAGCGCGTTTGCAGGGCACGATGGACGACTGGCGCGCGCTGCGTTACCAGATGAACGTCACGTCGTCGGTCGATCTCACACAGCTTTCCGATGTCTTGCAAACAGACGCGACGTTGCGCGGCGCGGGAAACTTCACCGGCACGATCACGGGCGAAGGCGATCAGTTCAAAGTCAACGGCGAGATCAAGTCTGACGCGCTCGCGGCGGATGATTTGCGGCTGCAGGGATTGAATGTAACCGCGAGTGGTTCGGGACAGGGCCGCAGTTACGAGATCAACGGCAAAGCAGTAGCGGATCTGCTCAACGTCGGCGACTTTCAGATCGATTCGTTGCAGATTGCAGGGCAGGTGATGGGCACGGGCACTGACTTTCGCTGGGTCGGCGAACTGCGTGCTGCTGCGGAAAGAAGTTACGGCACAACGTTGACGGGACTGATTCTTCGCGATGCGCGCGCCGAGAAGAGTGGGGACGTGTTGACGGCGTCGGCTGGACAGTTCACGGCGAATGGTCTCAGTGCGTCGGGCGCGAAGGTCGCGGGAATTACCGCGTCGGATTTGCGCATGCGTAACGAGGGCGATACTACGACTGCTAACGTGGCAAGTGTGAAGGCCGGAACAATCTCGGCTTCCGGTGCGACGGTGAAAGGTGTCACGGCGAACGATATCTCGGTTCAAGATCGCGGCGGCGTGACGAACGTTGAAGTTAAAAACGTTGAGGTTGGCGCGACGAGCGCCGCGGGTGCGGAGATTGGCAGCCTCAATATCGCGGGCGTGCGATTGTCGGTTCGTAATCGCCA
>DASUPR010000396.1:0-3187 GCA_036281015.1 Pyrinomonadaceae bacterium | reverse complement strand
AGAACAGGCGCAAGCGATCACTGTCGGACCCGGTGAGAAGTTGAACGACCTCGTGGTTCGTGTGCCTGCGAAACAACCGCCCAGCGTTGTGAAGATCAGTGTGGTGTGGGCCGATGGCTCGCCTGTTGAAAAGGCAAATCTCAGCATCGCGGACGTGACGCAAGGTGAAGTGAACATCACTCACGGAATGGAAACCGACGCGCAAGGTCAGGCGACGCTCGACGGGTATGTTGGTCAGAAGCTGGTCATTTCCGCACGAAGCAATCGCGCCTGGGTGCCGAGTCCTCGCAACGAGCCGATGGAAAAAACCGACAGCGCGAGACTAACTCTCGAACGCCCAACGCACACCGTGCGCATCGTGATCACGAAGATTCGTTGAGGTCTGGAGGAATCACCGGAGAGCCAGTATGAAACTCGCGTTCCTGGCTTGGACGTTCCTCGATGGTGAACTCGACACTAAAGCCCCTGCCTAGAACGTCCCTGAAGAGAAGCGACGCCGGACCGGCAGGAACAAAGTCGTATACGGCGAGCGAAATCCGGATGCTCGTCAGTGTGGATGAAAGCACGGTGGCGGTGACACCAGGTTGATCGGGCAGCACAGTCGCACCAATTAACCCATATCCCGAAAGCGTGACTTCTATCGGCCCCGCGCCTTTCTTCACAGCGCGTGGACGAACGAAAGTGATCTTCGGTTCATCGTTGCCGAAGAAATCGGCGGCGATCTTCTCCGGTTTGTGTGCCGTCGAGGAGATGCGAATTTCATCCAGCACACCCGGAAACTCCTCTGGTCCATTGCCGCTCGCATCCGCGTCAAAGCTGCCAAGCTGTAGTGACTGACCCAGATTGCGCACCGCTCCAAAACCCGCCGGAGCAGGCACACGCACTTGTACCTGGCCATCGAGAAACAGCGATAGCGATCCAGCCTTGCGATCGACGACCAAGGCAAATGCGTGCCATTGATCGTCCGACAAAGTACCGGCGGCTGCCGATGTCTCAGCCTGCCACACGAGTCCGTTCGTGTCATAAATCTCGGCGCGAAGAGCGCCGGAGGCGAGCGCCGTTAGCGTGAACTCAGTGTTCTGTCTGTTATTGCTTTCCTTACCGACAAGCCCATAGTCGCGTGCGAGCGATGGTGCTTTAACCCAACCCTCGATCGTGAAGCTGGACGTTCCGTGAGACAAGAAAGTGTTGTTGGCGTCCGCGGTCGCGCGCATGAAAGCCCGACCCGCGCCAAATCTGCCTTCGGTAACACGCGACGTTCGGGCACTCGTCAGGTTGATCGAGTTTTGGCCTGCGTCGAGCAGATGCGTCATGCCGTGATCGCGTTCGTCGAAATGCCACAGCCCGACAGTGTCCGCTTCGATCGCAAACTCGCTCGGCTCGATCACGCGAATATCAACCACAACATCGGAATGGCCATTCTTGGAAAGGATCAGTTGCGCTGGACCAAGCGGCGTGTTTGGAGGCACCGCCAGTGTGAGATGTGCTTCTGAGTCAGTTGTGTTTTCCACGCGGGCAACAACCGACTCGAACGTCTGATCGCCACGCACTACTCGCGCGGTCATGCCGCTCAAGTTAATGCCGTGAAGAATCAGCCTGGTAACGAGTGGTTGCCGTGAGGTTCTGTCGCGCGGCACGAAATCCGGCGTGATCGTGTTTCTATCCCGGCCTGCCGGTGCCCGCCTCGTTTTAACTCTCGCGTTGCGGACACCGGTTTGCTCCCCGTTTTGGCCGGGAACCTGTGGAGCACTCACTCCAACCGCAAACACCATGAACATAGACATCGCCAGGATGGTCCAGATTTGCAGTGAGCTTCTGGGACCTAACCGCTTCTTCGGGCAGAGCGAGAATCCACCCGTCGGCTTTGTCTCTGTCATCGAACTTGAAACACTCCGGTCCGAAAGGATGACGTTCTGGACTGAGGTGTATCGCCTCAGCGATGCCGCCTCCACGCCATTGCAAGGAGGATCGAATCGTCGGGTAAACGATCACTGATTGCTTTGCTATGTAGGTAAGAGATGTGAACCTTCGCCCGTATTACCAGCGCTGCAAAAATTTTTGCAATGAAGACCTGGCCCGCCCGCAATCACGCTTCCTAAAGCTGGCTAACTGCATACGCCATCAGTTACACTCCGCGAAAATCAGAGATATACCGTGGCGCCCAGCAAACAGATCCGCATTCTGAGTGTCGAAGACCATCCGGTGTTTCGGCAGGGTCTGGCCACGATCATCGAGACCGAACCTGACATGGTCCTCGTCGCGCAGGCGGCAAACGGCGTCGAGGCAATCGCCGAGTTTCGCCGTCTCCGGCCGGACATCACGCTGATGGACCTGCGCCTTCCCGGCGCCAATGGCACTGATATTTTGATCGCGATTCGCGGTGAGTTTCCCGACGCGCGCATCATCATGCTGTCGTCTTCAGACAGCGACGGCGAGATTCAACGTGCGCTTCGTTCGGGTGCGTCAGGTTACGTTCTCAAAAGCATGCCGCAGGACGATTTGCTGGCAGTAATCAGATCGGTTCACGCGGGCAAACGGCACGTTCCGGCAGAGGTCGCGGCTCTTCTCGCCGAGCACCTGGATGAAGAAGAACTTACGACCCGCGAGTTGGAAGTGCTGCAACTGATTCGCGACGGCTACAAAAACAAACAGATAGCCGATCGACTTTCAATTTCCGAAAACACCGTCGACTTTCATATCAAGAACATAACCGACAAGCTGGGTGCAAACGATCGAACGCATGCGGTCACGATTGCGGCTCGCCGCGGACTGCTGCCGCTCTGATCGATTCTGCAAACTAACGAAAACTTATGGCACGGCTCCTGAAGAGTCTGATGCTCGCGACCATCTGGCTTTTCACGTTGGGTGTTCACGCCCGCGCGATCGATCCAATCCCACCGGCGAGCAGCCTCCTACGCAAACATTTCACGATCGAAGAAGGTCTTCCCGGCTCGGTCGTGGGCCAGATGGCACAAACGCAGGACGGCTTTCTTTGGATGGTCATCAATGGCGTCCAGCTCGCACGTTTTGACGGAAAGAGTTTCCACGTGTTTGATACACCTATAGTGTGGTCACTCGCAGTAGCTCCTGACGGAGCTCTTTGGGTTGGCGGGCTGCAACATTTCGTTCGCGTGCCTCCGTCCAGTTTCAATCAGTTCAAACTCGCTGACGCAGTTTCCTACCATCC
>DASUPR010000395.1:0-10367 GCA_036281015.1 Pyrinomonadaceae bacterium | reverse complement strand
GACCGTCCCCGTTCCTGCTCCTGAAACCGTTACCGGCACCCGATCTCGATTCGCCGACGCCAGCACTTCCGCCACTTCCTCAATCGTTTCAGGAAGAACGACGCGATCCGCGTGTCCGTCGCGTATAAAACTCGCGTCTGCCAAATACGACTGTATCTCGTCAGGGTCGGACTTCGTTTGCATTACGTTAACTGTAATTCACGCTCGCGCAGCACCTTGAGCCGATCGCGCAGCTCAGCCGCCTTCTCAAACTCAAACCGCTTCGCCGCCGCACGCATCTCGACCTCCAACCGCGTAATCGTGGCTTCAAGATTCTCCAGCGAGTAGTCCTCAATCTGGTCTACTTCGATCGGCGCCTTGAAGTAATCCGCTTCAGACGCCGTGATCAGCGTCGCTTCGATCGGTTTGATAATCGTCCGCGGCGTGATCCCGTGCTCGCGATTGAAAGCTCCCTGAATCTCACGCCGCCGCGACGTCTCGTCCATCGCCCGTTTCATCGAGTCAGTGATCCGGTCGGCGTAAAGGATCGCTTTCCCGCGCGAGTTTCGCGCCGCGCGCCCGATCGTCTGAATCAACGACTGCTCCGAACGCAGAAAACCTTCCTTGTCCGCGTCGAGAATCGCCACCAAAGACACTTCCGGCAGGTCCAAACCTTCACGCAGAAGATTGATGCCGACCAGGACATCAAACTCGCCGCGCCGCAAGTCGCGCAGGATCTTGATCCGCTCGAGCGTTTCGATGTCGGAGTGCAGGTAACGAACGCGCACGCCGACTTCCGTGAAATACTCCGTCAAGTCTTCGGCCATACGCTTCGTCAGCGTCGTGACCAGCACACGCTCGTGTTGTTCCGCACGCTGCCGGCACTCCTCTAATAAATGATCGATCTGTCCCTTGACCGGGTGCACTTCAACTTCCGGATCCATCAAGCCCGTCGGACGAATGATCTGTTCGATCACTTCACCGCTCGCCTTCGTCAACTCATAAGGCCCGGGCGTCGCTGACACGTAAATCGTCTGACCAATCCGTGCTTCAAATTCTTTGAAGTTCAACGGCCTGTTATCGAGCGCCGACGGTAATCTAAATCCGTATTCAACCAACGTTCGCTTGCGGGATTGATCCCCCTCAAACATCCCACGCACCTGCGGCACCGACTGGTGCGACTCGTCTATGACGATCAGCGTGTCTCGCGGCAGGTAGTCGAGCAACGTCGGCGGGGGCTCGCCGGGGTTTTTACCTGTTAGGTGCCGCGAGTAGTTTTCGATACCGCGGCAGAAACCCATCTCCTTGATCATTTCGAGATCAAACATCGTGCGCTGGTGCAGCCGTTGCGCTTCGACCAGCTTGCCCTCGGCGATCAGCTTCGGTTCCCACCACTCGAGCTCTTCCTTGATCGTCTTAATGGCGCGCTTAATCGTGGGACGCGACATCACGTAGTGCGTCTTCGGATAAATCGGCACGCGCGACGTGTGTTTTTCCACCACCTCGCCAAGCAAAGGATCAATGGTCGAGATCGAGTCGATCTCGTCGCCCCACAACTCGATGCGATAAGCCAGGTCCTGGTAACTCGGATAAATCTCAACCACGTCGCCGCGCACGCGAAACGTTCCACGTTGAAAATTCACGTCGGAACGTTCGTACTGCAACTCCACCAAACGCTGGAGCAACACATCGCGCGACATGCGCCCGCCCGGTTCGATGAAAAACAGCAAACCGTAATACGCATCCGGATCGCCGAGACCGTAAATGCAAGAGACGCTCGCCACCACGATCACGTCCCGGCGCTCGAACAACGCGCGCGTTGCCGACATCCGCAACCGATCGATCTCCTGGTTAACAATCGCTTCCTTTTCGATGTAGACGTCGGCCGCGGGAACGTAGGCTTCGGGTTGGTAGTAGTCGTAATAAGAGACGAAGTATTCGACGGCGTTCTCGGGAAAGAGGGTGCGAAACTCCTGAAAGAGTTGCGCCGCGAGTGTTTTGTTGTGCGCCAGCACGAGCGTCGAGCGTTGTACGCGTTCGATGACGCTGGCGATGGTAAATGTCTTGCCACTGCCGGTGATACCGAGCAGCACCTGATCTTTCGCGCCGTCGTTGAGACCACGCACGAGTGCGTCGATCGCGGCGGGCTGATCACCCTTGGGTTGGTATTCAGATTGAAGTTTGAAGCGCATGTGAAAACTACAATAGTAGGACAGACGTCAATCCCTGTCGAAGGGTGCGCTTTTAGACGATTAAATGTGCGACGGCTTCGGCGGCGGCAGAGCGGAGTTCGGGGGCGAGGGCGGGATCGGAGGCGAGTTTTTGTAAAGCGGGTCCGACTTCCGGTTCGCCGCTCGAGGCGAGCAGACGAATGATGGCGAGGCTTAGATCCGGGCTCGGATTCTTCTCAATCACCGTGGCCAGCGGCTCAACGACGCCCGCTTTCGCAACCAGAAACAACAACGAGAAAGCACCATAACAACTCTCGTGATTCTCGCCCATCAGGTCGTCAATCGCTTCGTACAGCAGACCACTATCAGCGAGCGCGGTGCCGATGCGGCGGCGTTCTTCTGGCGAACCAACACGAAGCGCGTCGTTCACGAGCGTAGCGGCTTGATCGGGATCGAGTTCGTAGAGTTCGCGAACAGCTTTCTGGCGGACTTCGGGTGAAGGATCGTCGAGCGATTGCGCAATCTCGTCAAACGGGTAGTTGATCAGTCTGGAAGCGTTCGGTTTCGCCAGCTCACGACGCCGCACTAACTCCTCAGCAGCCTGACGCAAGGTAGCCACGTCTGCCCGCCAACGCTCGTCCCTACTACTCATTCGACATTGATCACTTCACCAGGTGACGCGCCAGCCACCAGGGTAAGCGGGGCAGCCGGCTCGACGAACACGGATTCAGAATCAGTTGTGCGATCCGTGTTGTCCGTTTTCTCCGTGGTTAATAAAAGCTGGAACTTCTTCAACACCAACCGGCTTACTGACAAGCCGATACTGTTGTCCAACACGCAAAGCTGCTCCGCAACAACACGCTGCGAAACACGTTCGAGGGCATTCTTTAGTTCGCGTCCCGCAGTCGCGGCGTCGTCGGCGACGATCATTTCAAAATCCTGTCCGCCACTGACGCGCCGCCGCGAGTGGTTCTGTAACAACACACCAGATTCACGATGAATTCGTCCGGTGGCGACAATCACCAGGTGCGACGCTTCAGTCTCAATCTCCAGATCGATGGCCCAACGGGCAAACGCCGGCGTCAGATCTCCATCGCGCGTCACGATCAGAAACGATTCGCCGCAGATGTTTGCCATCATCTGGCCGTAGCCGGTGCCTTCCGATGGTCCAACCGCGATCTCGCGCTCTGGCACACCCATCTCGCGCAACAGAAAATGAATCCGGCTCACAAGCCACGAACCATCTTCGAGTAACGACGATGCCAACTGCGTCGGCGCGATCACCTCTTCGACATTCTCATCAGCCACCGGCGCGCCACACTCGCTGCACGTCGCGTCGCTCACCGTCACCACCGCAAGCGCGTGCGGATTTGGCAAACGAAACAGCGCGTGACCCGTCTTGCGGCAACTGATCTGCACTTCGCGTTCGACAAGCCCGACGTCTTCGAGCCGCTGAATCGGCACGTGCGCGGAGTCGGTGTTTCCGGTCAACAGCTTCGCCGCATAGCCTTCCTCGTGCGCGTTGCGCGCGGTCCGCAGAAACACACGCGCGCGTTCGTCTTCGAGTTTCGAAGCGGCGAGGATGCGTTTGCTCATCGTCTCCTTGCGCAAACTCGTGTACAGCGAATCGGCGTCCTGCTTTTCGACAAAAGTGCGGAAGCCCTGCGGCATCGTGTGCATGCCCGATTCCCATTGCGGCAAACGATCGCGGTTCTCATCCGTAAGCAGCATCAGACGAACGTCCTGGCAGAACGAGTCGAGCTTGCGAAACGGTTCCGGCGTGCGTGGCTCGTAAACGATGCCCGCGCGCAACGTGTCGTCGTCCTCGAAAAGCAGAAACAGAACGTAGTCGTGAAAACAGAACACGTCGCCGCGCACGAAAGGTTCGTCGATCGTCGTATCGGTGTATGAGGCGAGTGCTGTTTCCAATTCCGAAATGCGATCGGCGCCGAGCAGCACGTCTTCGAAGAAGCGCAGACGCGCGGAACGGATCAGCGGCGTAAGGCCGCGGTCCTGAAGTTCCTGCAACAATGTCGTGCGAGCGTCGCCTTCGACTGAATGATTCAGAGATTTGGTCTCGAGAAATAACATCGGGGCGCCTTTCGTTAACAGTCTACTCTTTGGGGCTGACAGCAATGGTGACAGTTTGGCCGCCGCTCACTGTTGGCGCGTAGCGGCGTTGGCGTGCGATACGCAGCGCGAGCGCTTCGTAGCTGTCCATACCAGGTTTCGGATTTGCAATTGACGCTGACAACACTCGGCCGTTTTCAATTTGCATCACGACTTTGATCGATTGCAGTTTTTCATCTTTGGTCTCTATGGTTGTTTTCGGTCGGGGCTTTGGCTTCGCAGCCGGACTGGGTAACACAGATGAAACGGACGGAGGAGAGGGATTTTGTTGGATGATTGGCTTCGGCGCCTCAGCAGCAACTACCGGAGGACTCGCGGCACTGAAACCACCAGTGACTGCGATCACGGTCGAGAGTCCGACGCCGATCAAAACCGCCGCCGCCATGAAGAACAACGCGCGCGGCCTGAGCGCGGAAGGCGGTGCGGGCGGAAGCGCGAGCGGCTCCGGTTGCGTGCTGAGCACTGGTATGGGCGCAGCAGTCGTCTCGATCTGTAGCGCACTCTCATCCCAACAACCGAACAGTTCAGCAACAGCCCTGTGCAACGAAGGTTCGATCGAGCGCCGCGGTGCGGGAATCAAGGGATTGAAGTTGAACGCTGCGTCCGGTTCGGCGAGTGCCACGCAGATCGCTTGCAACCCAACAAGGTCGTTGAGACGCGCGTCGATCAGTTCGCCTTCCTGAAAGAAGAACGTTGCCGGACCTTTCGGATACTCGATCAGCAACCGTCCGGTCTTCTTCTGATGGCGCAGAATGCCGACCAGATCGGATAGGGGATAGTTGCTGAGGTGTCCGGTCAAAACTACGAAACGATTATTCTGCATTACTACTCCTGCAAATCTGTCTGGGCTTACGGGCAGCCTTGCATCTGCCGGCACGAGAAGTTGTACTGCGGAAAAGTCAGGGCCACTTTCCGCGCAAGGTTCTTATCGAGTCTTTCGAGAATCCGATAGTGTTCGATCACGCCTCGAGACTGTCCGAGCTCCTGATACGCGAGCGTCAGGCCGTAATGGGCCTTTGCCATTTTTGGTTCGAGCGTGACGGCTTTCTTAAACGCGTCCACCGCATCCTGAAACTGGCCGCGGCGAAACGATGCGAGGCCTAAGCCGTACTGCGTTTCGGGTTGTTCGGGGTTGATTTTGAGCGACTGCCTGAATGCCTTGATCGCTTCGTTGTCTTTCTGGAGCTTGAGATACGCGTGGCCCAGGTTGAGATAAACCTCCGCCGAACTCGGCTCCAACTTGATCGATTGAAGGTAGGCGTCTATCGCGCCCTTGACGTCGCCCGCGTCGAAGCGGTTGCGACCCGTGGTATACAGGTCCATCGCGGGGTTTAGTACTACTACAACCGGAGTTTTAGGTTGGGTGAGTACAAGTGAAGGGGGATTTGAACCAACCTCGGGTGCGGACGCCGGGATCTCTTTGTATTCAATCCCTAAAATCCCTGCCGCGACCTCGCGCAACACGGGCTCTGGAACAGAGACGCTCATCGCCTTTGGCGCTGGTTCTTCAACAGCCTTCGCGACGTTGTCATCGAAATAGTAAGTAACCGTCCGGTACGTCACCTCCGTCGGCTCGCGTTTGAGCTCGCCATTTTCAAACACGACGAGACTCGTGGTCATCTTCGTCCAGTTACCAAACTTATCGAACTCGTACGTGTACGCCTCACGGCTCAAGATCGCGCCGCGCTCATCGCGCAACGTCATCTCCGTGATGTTTCCACGTTCGTCGTACTTGTATTCTTCTTTGCCTGCGAGCGACCCGGCGAGCGGGTAGGAAGTGTTCTCGATCCGATTTCCCTTGATCCCGTAGGTGGTGACTTCAACCAGTTGCGGTTGTCCCTCGACCGGATGTCCGTCCTTGATCTCGATCCGGGCAGTCTCCGTCTTAATTCGTCGAACTGAACCGACAAGTCCATCTTGCTCTTTAGTGCTATCAAGGACGGAAATTGCAGGACGCGCCGAAGCGGTAACGCTGTTTTGCGCTTTAACCGGCGCGGTGAAAGTCAACACGGGCCCCAATAAGAGAACAGCAGGCACAATACGGCCTTTTATGTTCATCTCGACTTCCTCCAGTTTCAAATAGCGAAACGTGAGACAAGTTAGTCGGGGGGCCCACTATCTTGTACAAACTGGCGCGAAGAATACAATAAGTGGGTAGAAATTCCTAACAAATTTTGAAGAAAGGATATCGAGGGGGTGACTTGAGGCGTCACCCCGTTGAAGTGTGATTACTGTTCGTCGCTGAACTTGTAGCCGATGCCCCAAACGGTCAGGACCATTTGCGGGTTCTCGGGGTTCTCCTCGATCTTGGCACGCAGCCGATTGATGTGTGAATCGATCGTGCGATCGTAGCCTTCGTAGGAGTAGTCCCAGATCTTCTCGAGCAGGTACTTGCGCGGAAAGACGCGGCCCGGATTCGACGCGAAGAGACGCAGCAGATCGAATTCCTTCGGCGTCAGTTCAACCTGGCGGTCGCCGATCGTGACCTCGCGCTTGGCGGAGTCGATGCGCAGCCGGCCGCGAACGATCGGCGCTTCGTCGCGAATGCCGTCGCTGCTTGGGCCATTGCGCGTGCGCCGCAGCACCGACTTGATGCGTGCTTCAAGCTCGCGCAGGCTGAAGGGCTTGGTGATGTAATCGTCCGCGCCCATCTCCAGTCCGAGGACTTTGTCGACGACGTCGTCCTTGGCTGTGAGCATCAGTATTGGCAAGTAGCCAACCTTTTCCCTGAGTTCCTTACAAACTGCGAGGCCGTCCATCTTCGGCAGCATTAGATCGAGGACCACCGCATCGGGTGGATCGTCCAAAGCTGCTTTTACACCGTTGAGACCGTCTTCGACAGTCCGCACGTTGTAACCCGCACGCGAGAAGTACTCGCTGATTGCGGTCGAGATGTTTTCGTCGTCCTCCACTACCAGCAGCGAGACCTTGCGTTCGCCGGAGTCAGGTACAGGGAAGTTATCTTTTGCGATTTTCTGTCTGTCAGTAGCTGTAGCCATCAGAATAGTTACTCGATCTGAACTGACAAGCAGGAGGCTCAGAGGGCAAGCACCATCGGGGTCTTTTGGCGCACTCGGTTCGGGAAGGATAGTACAGGAGAATTGCCCGGCTGTTCAAGCCCAAACTTGCCTTTTCTCCTCAACTGACCCGCACCAGGATCTTTGCTATGCTCCTTGCAAGCTTGACCCCTATTAATAAAGGACCAGAACCATGACACCAGAACAACGCAACGCCCTCATTAAACAATACGCTTCCGGCTATGACGAAGTGATCGATGCACTCAACAACTTTCCAGCGGAAAGTTTAGGCGCGCATCCGATTCCCGGCAAGTGGAGTGCACGCGAGATTGTTCATCATCTCGGCGACAGTGAAACAACCTCGGCGGTAAGAATCAGACGACTGCTTTGCGAAGAGCAGCCGTTGATCCACGGATATGACCAGGACGAGTTTGCGACGCGGCTGCGTTACAACGAACGCGACATGGCGCCGGCGCTCGAAGCGTTTCGGTCCGCGCGTGCAACCACGATGCAGTTGTTGCCAATGATGAGTGAAGAAGATTGGCAACGTGCAGGAACGCACACGGAGAACGGACGCTACAGCGCCGAAGACTGGCTGCGTATTTACGCCGATCACGCGCACAATCACGCGGCACAAATTCGTCGATTGCGCGATGCTCTTAATACTTAAATCCGCGAAGCCCGCAGTTAAATCAATGAGTATCTTGACAAAGTTTTTTCTGGCGAGCACAATCCGGATCGACTCTTACAAAAACTAAAATTTCGCTGCTGGGAGGCAGCTATCGACATGAGTGCTGCCACTCTGCTGCAAACATCTCTTTCTGATCTCAAGCTTGTTAGGCGCGGAAAAGTCCGCGACGTTTACGCTGTTGACGACGATAGTTTGCTGATCGTCGCGACTGATCGTATCTCTGCGTTTGACTGTATTCTGCCGACGCCGATTCAACGCAAAGGCGAAGTGCTGACCGCGCTTTCCGAGTTTTGGTTTGAGAAACTCGGTCACGTCGTCGCCAATCATCAGATCACGGCGAAGATTGAAGAGATGCCTGAAGCGGTGCGGCGTCACGCACAGACGCTGAAGGGACGCGCGATGCTGGTGCGTCGTGCGGAAGTGTTTCCGGTTGAGTGTGTCGTGCGTGGTTATTTGGTTGGTTCGGGTTGGAAGGATTACCTGCGCACCGGTGAAGTGTGTGGTCACAAGTTGCCGGAAGGATTGCAGGAGTCGGCGAAGTTACCGGAACCGTTGTTCACGCCTTCTACTAAGGCCGAAGTAGGACACGACGAAAACATCACGGAAGATCAGGTGCGCGAGTTGATTGGTGAGGAACGAACTGCGCAGCTTCGCGACACGTCATTGCGTCTTTATACCGAAGCTCACGAGTACGCGCGTCAGCGGCAGATCATCATTGCGGACACGAAGTTCGAGTTTGGGTTGGACAAGAATGGTGAACTGCTTTTGGTTGACGAAGTGTTGACGCCGGATTCCTCACGGTTCTGGCCGGCCGATGAATATCAGCCAGGCCGTTCGCAACCATCTTTTGATAAGCAGTTTGTGCGCGACTATCTCGAGACTCTCGACTGGGACAAGAAACCGCCCGCACCCGAGATTCCGGCGGAAGTCGCCGCAGCCACCACGGCTCGCTATCTCGAAGCGTACCGACTACTAACCGGAAAAGAGCTTTAGTTTTAGTGGTACTAACGAAGAGCTTTCTCGGCGAGCGACTCACCCACCGTCGCTGCCAATTCTCTCCCTGTTGGAGATCGAACCATGCGTGCGCGGCTTGAAACCTTGATCGACGAAATGCTGGAAGGCCAGATCCTGCTGGACGAGGCGCTTTCGGAATTCGAGAAGCTTTACATCAAAAAGGCCCTCGCGAAAAACCAGCAGCACCTCTCAAAAACGGCGGTCATCCTCGGCATCCATCGCAACACCCTCGCCAAGCGCGTCGCCCTCTACGAATCTCAGGACCGAAACGGCAACGGCACCCGCCCCAAACGCGCCACGCGGTGACGGAACGTCGGGTAGCGCGCGAACGCCGAGGCGTTCGCAAATTTCAGCGCAAACGGTTTTACGTGCAGTCATCCGTTGGGAGGCTCAACGTAACCGAAGCGTTCGCTTTCCAACGCAAACACTTCCGTGTAAG
The DNA here is from genome assembly GCA_036281015.1 of Pyrinomonadaceae bacterium. Lineage (GTDB taxonomy): Bacteria > Acidobacteriota > Blastocatellia > Pyrinomonadales > Pyrinomonadaceae > PSRF01. The sequence continues at coordinate 926 of DASUPR010000395.1, read as the reverse complement.
CCATGCGCCGGGGTCGCGCCGCCTGCGTCAGCGTAACGCCGAAGGCGTTCGCAAATTTCAGCCCACGGGTTGCATCAACCCTGGGATCGCAAAGCCCTTAATCGTGGCAACGCTGAAAGCGTTGGCGAACCGTGGCGTATCACTTCGCCAACGCTTTCAGCGTTAGATCGGTTTTGTTTTTTGTTCCCTAGGGTTGGAAGCCAACCCCAGGCTGAAATTAGCCAACGCCTTCGGCGTTTCAAAGCGCGCCTTCGGCGTTTCAAAGCGCGCCTTCAGCGTTTCGTTGTGTCGCGCTAGATACACGTTTCGGCGTTTCAAAGCGGGCCTTCCGTTTCGTTTGTGTCGCGGTAGTACACGTTTCGGCGTCTCGAAGCGCCGTGCTAGAATCCTCACCACCGAATCAAAGGTAACGCTCTACAAATAACTTGGAGGCCACCTCACTATGGCTCAATCACTCGCGCGTCTGTGGACGCACCTCATCTTTTCAACCAAAGACCGTTTTCCGTTCTTGACCGATAAATCCATTCGCCGCGACATGCACGCGTACATGGCGACAATCCTCAGAAAATATGGCTGCGAAACATTGATCGTCGGCGGCGTTGAGGATCACACGCATTCGTTGTTCGCGCTTTCTCGTGTGCATCCGATCGCCACGGTCGTAAAGGAAACCAAGCGCACATCGTCGGGTTGGGGTCAAAGGACTCTCACCGAAATTGCGAAGCTTTCACTGGCAAGGTGGGTACGCCGCATTTTCCGTTAGCCAATCCAATCTACAAGACGTAATTGCGTACATTGAGAACCAGGAGGAGCACCACAAGCGCGTTACCTTCCAGGACGAATATCGCGCCTTTTTGAAGGCGTACGAGGTTGAATACGACGAACGTTACGTTTGGGATTAAGTGTCGCGAACGCCTTCGGCGTTGACC
>DASUPR010000394.1:0-7869 GCA_036281015.1 Pyrinomonadaceae bacterium | reverse complement strand
TCCCGCCGCAGCTCTTCCCGACGAGCATCGACGGCAGTTTCGATACGCCTTATACAACCAGCGTCGGTATCGGCGTGCAGCGCGAGATCGGCAAAGACCTCGTGGTCCAGGTCGACTACTACCATCGTGAGATAAACAACCTGCTCGGTGTGCGCCAGTCGAATTTGACGTTTAACTCCCGCGCCGGCGCGCGCACTTTTCTCCCACCGTTTACAGCAGGCGCGATCGCTACGTTTGGTCCATGGTACAGCGGTGTCTACGACGGTTTGATCGTCAGTTTCAATAAGCGACTCAGCCGCCGCTTCGTTTTGAATGGCGACTACGCTTACGCGAAAGAGACTGACAACCAGATGGGCATCAACGCGCTGCCGTCCGACAGTTTCATCGGAGTCGCGCCGGTTGTTTCAAGCACGGAGAGCGGCGTGTTGAGAACGAATGCGAATGGTCCATACACGCGCGCGAACGGGCGCTTCGTAGCGGCCGCGGGTTCGTTTGTTTATGGTCCCGACCTGGACAAGGGACCGTCCGATCTTGCAGTCGATCACACGTTCCAACTCAACGGGCTCGTGTATTTGCCGTGGCAGGTGCAGATCAGCGGTATCTTTCGCGCGCAAAGCGGATTTCATTACAGCCGCACCGGTTCCTCCGCCGATCCCGACGGTAATGGTACTCTTCAGGGCATCGATCTTGTTGCGGGTCGCAACGCGTTCACGTCGCCGGCGTACGTCAATCTGGACATGCGCTTCACAAAGCGGTTTGATATAGGCGAACGATTCAAAGTGCACGCGCTGTTCGAGTTCTTCAACTTGTTGAATCGCCAGAATCCGGCGGCGGTCGAGACGGTGGCCCCGACGACCTTCGGCACGTTGAAGCAAATTCTACCCGGACGTGAAGGACAAATCGGATTACGAATTGAGTTCTGAGATTTCCATTCGCCAGATTGAGAGTTTCAGCGAACTGCGGGCGGTTGAGGAGATGCAAAAAGAGGTTTGGGGGGTCCCTGACCTCGACGTGGTTCCACTAACGCATCTTATCGCTGCAAAAGCCGCGGGCGGCGTACTGCTCGGCGCTTTCGATGGACAAACACTCGTCGGGTTCGTCTACGGCTTCGTGGCCGAAGAAGACGGCGAGATGGCCCATCACTCGCACATGCTCGCGGTCAAGCACGCGTATCGCAATTTCAATCTCGGTTACAAACTGAAGCTTGCGCAACGTGAAGAAGTGCTCGCACAAGGCATCAACCTGATCACGTGGACGTTCGATCCGTTGCAGAGCCTGAACGCGTATTTCAACTTCACCAAGTTGGGCGTGATTTCCGATCGTTATGTGATCAACTTCTATGGTGACGAGGCGGCGAGCTTTCTGCACCAGACCGGCACGGATCGTTTTTGGGTGAAGTGGTTGTTGACGAGCGATCGCGTGGTCCAACGGCTGAACACATCGAAACCGGTTTTGGAAAACCCGACGGACAAACTGCTGATCGAGATCCCCGGCGACATCAACGCCGTGCAGCAAGAAAGTCCTGAAGCAGCTTATGAGTGGCGTCTGCGCACGCGGCGCCAGTTCACTGAGGCAATCGAAGCCGGCTACGTCGTCAGGGACTTTTATCGCGAGGCCGGCAAGGGCATTTACATTTTATGCAAATGAGAACCGCAACAAAACAACTTGCCCTCATCCTTTTGCTGGTCGTTCTCGCGCAAGCGGGTCAATCTCCCCGGCAGCCCGCTCCCGCGCCAGCACGCTGGCTCGGATTGATCGGCGAGTACGGCCCGGACACAGAGATCCTTTACATCCTCGAAAAGGACGGAAAGCTTTGCGCTTCGTTCAAACGCGCCGCACCTGAACCACTTCGGGAGATTTCGAGAAATGTTTTTGCCTATACGTTCGGACAACTTGCTGGTGAGAACGTTGTGTTCACGCGCGATCGCAGTGGCCGCGCGACGCAAGTCACAATACTTGGCGCAAGGCTTCCGCGGCGCCGCATCGAACCTGAAGCCGGTGCAAACCAACTGCGTGTTCCACCGGTTCGCCCCGTCCCTGAATTGCTCAAGGAAGCTCTCGCTGCGAAACCACCCGCAGAGACTGGTGAATTTCTTAAGTCTGATCTGGTCGAGCTGATCAAACTCGATCCAACCATTCGTCTCGACGTTCGTTACGCAACGACCAACAACCTGTTCGGCACGGTCTTCTACTCCGAGCCGCGTGCATTCCTGCAACGTCCAGCAGCCGAAGCGCTCGTGCGCGTGAGCAGCAAGTTGAAAACGCAGGGCTATGGGCTGCTGGTCCACGACGCTTACCGCCCGTGGTACGTGACAAAGGTTTTTTGGGACGCGACGCCTGCCGACAAGAAACTCTTCGTCGCCGATCCGTCGAATGGCTCGCGTCACAATCGCGGCTGCGCGGTCGACATCACGCTTTACGAATTGCAAACGAAGCGGGTCGTTCAAATGGTGAGCACTTACGACGAGACGACCGATCGCGCGTATCCGAATTACCCAGGCGGCACTTCCCTGCAACGCTGGCATCGCGACCTGCTGCGCGCCGCGATGGAAGCCGAAGGTTTTACTGTTTACGAAGCGGAGTGGTGGCACTTCGATTACAAAGACTGGCAGAAGTATCCGATCCAAAACATCCCTTTTAACCAGATCTCCAACAAGTGAACGTTATGAAACTTCAAAGACTCGTCTTTACGCTCGCAGTACTCGTCTGTCTTTCAGTGCCGGTTTTCGCCCAGGGAACGCGTCTCTTGCGACATCCAACAGTCAGCCGCGACTCGATCGCGTTTGAGTACGGAGGCGACTTGTGGGTCGTCTCGCGCAACGGTGGACAAGCGCGGCGCGTGACTTCAACGCAGGGCGTCGAACTCGATCCATATTTCTCGCCGGACGGTTCGCAGATCGCGTACACGTCGACAGTCGCGGGCAATACCGATGTCTACGTGGTGCCCACCGCGGGCGGCGATCCGAAGCGTTTGACGTTTCATCCGACACTCGATCGCGTGCGCGGCTGGACGCCCGATGGACGCGGCGTGGTCTTCGCTTCCACACGCACGAGCGCGCCGCAACAGGCTTACTGGCGATTGTGGACCATCTCGATCGACGGCGGCTTACCGACACCGATGCCGATGCCGCGCGCGTTCAGCGTCGCCTACTCGCCTGACGGCAAGAAGCTCGCGTACGAAGAGATCACGACTGCTTTCGTTCCACCCTGGTACGAGCTCAGCCAGTGGCGCCATTACCGCGGCGGCCGCACGCGTCCGGTCAGACTGTTGAACCTCGCCGACAACTCGGTCGAGAAGTTACCGTGGAACAACAGTAACGACTCGCTGCCGATGTGGATCGGCAACACGATCTACTTTCTTTCGGATCGCAATCACACGACTAACCTCTTCGCCTACAACGCGGGCAGCAAACAAGTGACACAACTCACGCGTCACGATGACTTCGACATCATGACCGCTTCGGCAGGCGCGGACGCGATCGTCTACGAACAGGCGGGCTACATTCATCTCGTCGAGGCGTCGAGCGGCAAAGCTCGCCGTCTCACCATCGACGTGGCCGGAGACTTCCCCTGGGCGCGCCCGCAGTTCAAGAAAGTCGTGAGCATGATCCGCAACTCGTCGCTTTCGCCGACGGGGATTCGCGCGGTGTTCGAAGCGCGTGGCGAGATCTTCACGGTCCCGACGGAGAAAGGCGACTATCGAAACCTGACGCAGTCATCCGGCGCGCACGATCGCAGTCCCGCATGGTCGCCCGACGGTTCACAACTCGCGTGGCTCTCAGACGCCAGCGGTGAATATCAGTTGATGATCGGAGATCCGCTCGGCGTCACGCCTGCGAAGTCAATCCCCTTGCCCTCGACGGCTTTCTATTCAGCGCCCGCGTGGTCGCCGGACGGCTCGCAATTGCTGCTTCAGGACAATCATCGCAACCTGTGGCTCGTCGAGCTCGCGACAGGCAAAGCTGCAAAGGTCGACACTGACAACTATCCCGATCCGATTCGTTCGTTCGACGCCACGTGGGCGCCTGATTCGAAGTGGATCGCGTATTCCAAGAACCTCGCGAGCCACTTGCGAGCGATCTTTGTCTACTCGTTCGCGGAGAAGAAGTCGTACCAGGTTACCGACGGGCTCGCCGATTCGGTCTCGCCGGCGTTCGACGTGAACGGCAAGTATCTCTACTTCATGGCGAGCACGAACTATGGACCAAGCACCGGTTGGCTCGAGATGAGCTCGATCGATCGGCCTGTGCGCCGCGCGATCTATCTCGTGGTTCTGAGTGCGACCGAACCGTCACCGCTCTTGCCCGAAACCGGTGACGAACCACCAGCACCGCCGCGCGAACAGCCGCCTGCGCAAACGCCGCCGGCGCAACCTGCTCCGCCGGCGCCGCGAACAGTCAACGTTCGAATCGATCCGAATGGCATCGGCCAACGAATACTCGCAGTGAATGTTCCGGTTGGTGACTACGCCAATCTCGCCGCTGGTGCGTCCGGCAGTTTCTACTACACGGAACCGATCGTCCCTGGCGGCGCCAGCGGTTTTCGTTTGCAGCGTTATGAACTGCGAACACGCGCGGCGGCGCCGTTTCTCGAAGGCATTCGCGCGTATTCGGTTTCCGCCGACAAGAAGAAGTTGCTTTACCAGATGGCTGCGGGCGGCGGCGCATCGTGGGGCGTTGTGGCGACCGATCGCCCCGCGAAGGTTGGCGATGGTCCAATCAACGTGGCCCAACTCGAAACGCGTGTAGATCCACGCGCGGAGTGGGAGCAGATCTATCGCGAAACGTGGCGCGTGCAACGCGAACATTTTTATGACCCGCAATTTCACGGCGCCGATTGGAACGCAATCTATGAAAAGTATCGCCCGCTGCTCGCGTTTGTTCGGCACCGCGCCGATCTCGGTTACTTGATTGCGACTGTCGGCGGCGAACTGGCCGTGGGTCATTCGTACGTGACAGCGCCTGGCGATGTGCCAACTGAAGATCCCGTTAATGTCGGCTTGCTGGGCGCGGATTTCGCGATCGAAAACGGACGCTACCGCATCAAGAAAATCTACAGCGGCGAGAACTGGAACCCCGAACTGCGCGCGCCGCTCAACGCGCCCGGAATTCAAGTCGCCGAAGGCGATTACGTGTTGGAGGTAAACGGCCGCGCGCTCGTGCCGCCGGCGAATATCTACAGCCTGTTTGAAGGCACCGCCAATCGCCAGACGTTGATTCGCGTCAGCAAAACGCCGTCAGCCGACGGGTCAAAGGTCGTAACCGTGGTTCCGGTTGCGAATGAAGACGGACTGCGCACGCGCGCGTGGATCGAAGACAATCGCCGCCTCGTCGACAAGCTTTCCAACGGCCGTCTTGCTTACGTGTGGCTGCCGAACACCACGGGCCCGGGCTATGTCGCTTTTACTCGTTACTACTATTCGCAACAGGACAAAGAAGGCGCCGTCATAGACGAACGTTACAACCAGGGCGGGCAAGTCGCCGACTACATCGTCAACGAGTTGGACCGCAAGCTGCTCGGTTACTTCGCGCAACGTGACGGCGAGCCGACCACGTCTCCGATCGCCGGCATCTATGGTCCAAAGGTGATGATCATCAACGAGTCTGCCGGTTCGGGCGGCGATGCACTTCCCTACTACTTCCGTTTGCGCAAAATTGGTCCATTGATCGGCACGCGAACGTGGGGCGCACTCGTCGGCACACTCGGCATACCGGCGACGATCGACGGCGGCGGCATCACTGCGCCGACGCTCGCGTTCTACGACCTTTCCGGCCGCTGGGCCGTCGAGAACGAAGGCGTCGCGCCGGATATCGAAGTCGAATACACGCCGGCTGAAGTGTTGAAAGGGCGCGATCCGCAACTCGAGCGCGCTGTTCAGGAAGCAATGAAATTATTGGAACAGAACCCGGTCAAGCGAGTGCCGCGACCAGCGCCGATCAATCGCGTCTCGAGCCGCCAGTCAAACGGGAGGTAAGCAATGTTTCGAATCAAAAAGGGCGCGCTTCTATTCATACTGCTGCTGGTCCAACTGATCGCGGTTCAGGCGCAGGAGTCTGATCCGGTCTTTGACGCCACGGAAGCGATGATTCCGATGCGCGATGGCGTGCGGCTCTACACGCAGGTTTACAGTCCCAGAAATCGCAACGAGCAACTTCCCTTTTTGCTGCTCAGAACACCGTACGGCACTGGCCGGCTCGATTCGTCGCGCATCGCAAACTCGATGACGGAGTTGACCGCCGAGGGTCTCATCATCGTCGTGCAGGACATTCGCGGGCGCTTCAAGTCTGAAGGCCGGTTTGTCATGCTGCGTCAGCCGCGCGAGTCGAAGGATGCGAAAGCGATCGACGAAAGCACCGACGCGTACGACACGATCGAATGGCTGCTGAAGAACGTGCCCAAGAACAACGGCCGCGCCGGTATGGCGGGCACGAGTTACGGCGCGTGGCTCACGGTGATGGGCACGCTCGAACCGCATCCGGCGTTGAAAGCAGCAGTGCAGCAAGCGTCGCCGGCCGACATGTGGATCGGCGACGACTTTCATCACAACGGCGCGTTTCGTTTGAGTTACGGTTTTGAGTACGCCTACATGATGGAGTCGTCGAAAGAGATCACTGATCCGTCCGCGGTGATCGACACCTTCGACACTTACGATTGGTACCTGCGGCTCGGTTCGCTCGCGAACGTCAATGCAAAGCTGGTGCACAACAAGCTCCCGACGTGGAACGACTTCGTGAATCATCCGAACTACGACGCGTTCTGGAAACGACAGGGCTTCGCGCCGTGGCTGAATCGCGTGACCGTGCCGATCCTGAATGTTGCCGGCTGGTGGGATCAGGAAGACTTCTACGGTCCGATCAAGATTTACGAGCTGCTCGAGCGGCACGACTCTAAGAACCAGAACTTTCTCGTCGTTGGTCCATGGAACCACGGCGGCTGGTCGCGCAGTGACGGCCAGAAGCTCGGCAAGATCGACTTCGGCAGCAAGACCGCGGAGTATTACCGTAAGAACGTGTTCGTGCGTTTTCTCGCGTATCACCTGAAGGGCAAAGGCACGCCCGATTTTCCTGAAGCATTGACGTTTCGCACCGGCGCGAATAAGTGGGAACGGCACGACACGTGGCCGCCGAAATCAACCACGACGCGGCCGCTCTACTTTCACGCGGACGGAAAACTCTCGTTCACGCCGCCGCGCGCTGGTGTGAACGCGTTCGACAGTTACATTTCAGATCCCGCGAAGCCGGTTCCGTATCGCCCGCGGCCGATCGAATTGCGAACCGGATGGAGCACGTGGCTGGTTGAGGATCAACGCTTCGTCGATCATCGTCCCGACGTGCTCACGTGGTCCACCGAACCACTCGACGCCGACGTCGTCGTGTCCGGCAAGATCATCGCGAAACTCTTCGCGTCAACAACCGGCAGCGATTCTGATTGGATCGTTAAAGTGATCGACGTGTACCCGGAGAAGTACGCGGCTGATCCGAAGATGGGCGGGTTTCAGTTGATGATTGCGGGTGACGTGTTACGCGGCAGGTTTCGGAATAGTTTTGAAAAGCCCGAACCGATCACGCCCAACGCGGTTGTTCCGTATGAGATCGGTTTTCCGGCGAACGATCACGTGTTCTTAAAAGGTCATCGCATCATGGTGCAGGTGCAAAGCACGTGGTTTCCGGTGATCGATCGGAACCCTCAGCGATTCGTACCAAACATCTTTCTCGCGAAAGAGTCGGATTTTCAGCCGGCAACTCAGCGCGTGTATCGGGCAGGTCCAACTGCGTCGCACATCGCGGTTCCGGTGATACAATCCGGTCCGTGAAATCAACTTCGAAACTGCTTGCCTGTGTCCTTTGTTGTCTTCTGAGTGTTAATTCG
>DASUPR010000393.1:0-15178 GCA_036281015.1 Pyrinomonadaceae bacterium | reverse complement strand
CGCGCCATCATGCACAAAGGAGATTGGATCTTTTTGAGCGGCGCCGGTGCTTCGCCGGAAGGTGATCGGCCGTTCCTCGATGGATTCAACTTGCAAACACTTAAAGCGAACCGTCTCTTCCGCAGCGAGGCCAATAGTTATGAAAGCTTCGTTGCGTTGTTGAATGACGACGGAACGCAGTTCATCACACGTCGCGAAACGCCGACGGAAGCGCCAAACTACTTCGTTCGGTTTAGTGGTGACGCCGCTACGACTGCACCACGCGCGCTAACAAAGTTTCCCGATCCGATGCCGCAGTTGCGTGGCATCAAGAAGCAACTCGTGACTTACAAGCGCGCTGACGGCGTGCAGTGTTCGTTCACGCTTTATCTGCCGCCCAATTACAAAGAAGGAACGAGGCTTCCGACGGTGGTTTGGGCCTACCCGCTCGAGTTCAACGACGCAAGCACAGCCGGACAGATCACCGGCTCGACGCAACGCGCCACGAGCATCACTGGTCCATCGCACCTGTTCTTCCTGCTCGAAGGCTACGCGATTCTCGACAACGCCACGATGCCCGTGGTCGGCACGCCGGAAACGGTCAACAACACTTACGTCGAACAGATCGTGATGAGTGCGAAGGCCGCGATCGATAAGGCGGTTGAAATGGGCGTGACCGATCCGGAGCGCGTCGGTGTTGGCGGTCATAGTTACGGCGCGTTTATGACGGCGAACCTGTTGGCGCATTCGGATCTGTTTCGCGCCGGCATCGCTCGCAGCGGTGCGTACAATCGCACGTTGACGCCGTTTGGTTTTCAGAGCGAACGGCGCACGCTTTGGGAAGCGCCGGAGTTGTATCTGAAAGTGTCGCCGTTCATGGTGTCGCAAAAGATCAACGAGCCGATGCTGATGATTCACGGCGAGGCTGACGACAACACCGGAACGTTCCCGATTCAATCGGAGCGCATGTACCAGGCGATGAAGGGTCACGGCGGGACGGTGCGTTTGGTGATGTTGCCGCACGAAGCCCACGGTTACGCAGGTCGTGAGAGCATCGAACACGTGCTTTACGAGATGCTTTCGTGGTTCGACAGGTACGTGAAGAACGCGCCGACGAAGTCGAAACCCGAGGCGACCGCTCAGAGTGTGAAGTAGTTTCTGAGGAGATCAACTCGTGGCGGTTCGGAGTCCGCGATTATCACGGTGACGACATCGAATCGGTAAGATTGATTCTCGAGCTCGAACAATTGTCGATACGCACGCGCCGCCCGAGCAATCTGGCGGCGTTTGCGCAGGTCGACGTTAGCTTGTGGCGGCGCGAACCAGTCGGACGCGCGGGTTTTTACTTCGACGAAGCAGAGCGTGTTGTGTTCGTAAGCGACGAGATCGATCTCGGCGTTCACGACCGCGCCGCGCAGGTTGCGTCCGACGGGCAGAGTGAAATTTGCAGCGACGAGTTGGTAGCCGAGTTGTTCGAGATAGGCAGCGGCGTACGCTTCGCCGAGTTTGCCGAGTTCGAGAGTGTGTGAGGATTGCATGTATGAAAAACCTCAGAGACACAGAGGCACAGAGAAGCAACGCTTTACGCGTCGCGCTCGTACGCGACTTTGAGCCAGTGTTTGACCTCGTCGTCGATGTCCTTAAGTGAAGTGATCGGAATGCGGTGAGTGATCCGATCTTTCCTGGCGAAGCCGCCGGTGTCGATCAAACGTCCGGTTGGTTTTGTGTCGCCGAGTGCGAAGCCCATGTCGATGCGCGTCTGCGTCGTCGGTTTGATCTGCGCGAACACGTGATTGCGGTAGAGCGGCACGATGGTCGAACACGGACACGCTTTAGCTTCCTTGCCGGTCTTTAATCCCAGCTTTAACAGCGCGTCGTAAAGAGGGCGCAAGTGCGCTTTGCCGCCGGAGAACATCTTCTCCACATCGCGCTCGGCTGATTCGAGATAAAGATCCGGATCGCCGGCTTCTTCGCCTTTGCCGACCGAACGTTCTGCCAGCCACCACGCCGTATTCGTGCCGAGGCCGTGAGTTTCCTTGAGCCACGCGCGACGTTCCGTCTCGTCTTTCGGGCCTTCTTTCTTGATGTGCTTGAGCCACTCTTCGAGCGAGCGCCCGGTCTTCTGTTTCAGCTCGCCGATCCACTTCTGAGTCATTAACACGCCAGGATGGACGCTATAAATGCTCTTCGTTTTGGTCATGAGGAAAATTCCACCGACGTCGAGAACTTCGGCGGACGGCGAACCTTCGTGGCCTGTTCGAACGCGTACGCCATCCTGATCAATTTGCCTTCGCTGTACGCGCCGCCGAAAAACGAAATCCCAACCGGCATCCCAAAAACATAACCTGCCGGAACCGTGATGTGTGGATAACCGGCCACCGCGGAAGCTGACGAGTAACCACCGCTGAAGTGATCGCCGTTTATCCAATCGGTGGGCCACGACGGTCCGCCGGTAGGCGCGATCAGCGCATCGAGCCGGTGTTTCTTCATGATGAAGTCGATACCTTGCGTGCGCGTCAGCAGATGATTTTTGCGCAGCGCCTGAAGGTACGGTTTGCTCGTGAGTGGTCCTTTGGCTTGCGCCTTCTCCATGATGTCCTGGCCAAAGTAGGGCATCTCGCGATCGCGATTGCGCTCGTTGAAGTCCATCACGTCTTTCAGCGAACGCACGGGCGCGTTTGGTCCAAGTCCCGCAAGGTACGCGTTGAGATCGGCTTTGAACTCGTACAGGAGCACTTCAAACTCCGACTCATCAAACTTGCCCGTCGTCGGAATGTCTGCCGGATCGACAATGACCGCGCCGAGTTTTTTCAACTCGGCAATGTGGTCGTTCATGATCTTGTCGACGCGGTCGCTGAAACCGAAGTGCTTACGCGCAACGCCGAGCCTCATGCCGCGCAGACCGTTACGGTCGAGAAACTTTGTGTAATCCGTGGACGAACGCCCGCGACTTTCTCTCGTCACTGCATCGCGCGGATCTTCGCCCGTCAGAGCACTGAGAATAATCGCCGCGTCGGCAACGCTCCGCGTCATTGGTCCAGCCGTGTCCTGGCTGTGTGCAATCGGAATGATTCCCGCACGGCTCACGAGGCCAACCGTCGGCTTGATGCCGACGAGCGAGTTTGCAGATGAAGGGCAAACAATCGAACCATCCGTTTCCGTGCCGATTGCCGCAGCGCCGAGATTCGCCGCGATCGCGGCGCCCGAACCGGAACTCGAGCCGCACGGATTACGATCGAGTGCGTACGGATTTCTTGTTTGTCCGCCGCGTGCGCTCCATCCGCTCGACGATTTCGTTGAACGGAAGTTGGCCCACTCGCTGAGATTTGTTTTACCGAGAATGACGGCGCCGGCCTCGCGCATTTTCTTCGCGACGAACGCGTCCTGCGCCGGCTTGGCGCCGATGAGTGCCAGCGATCCGGCGGTGGTCATCATGCGATCCGCGGTGTCGATGTTGTCTTTCAACAGGATCGGAATGCCGTGCAGTGGACCACGCGCGCCACGCTCCTTACGTTCGCGATCGAGCGCGGCGGCAATCGCTTCCGCGTCGGGATTGAGTTCAATCACCGAACGCAGCGTCGGACCTTTCTTGTCGATGTCGTTGATGCGGTCGGTGTACTTCTCGACAAGCGAGCGCGAAGAATACTTCCCGGACTGAAGTCCCTGCTGAAGTTCGGTGATGGTTAATTCGTCGAGCTCAAAAGCGGGTGCTGGTTCAACGGCAGGCGATTCGAAAGCGGATGTCGGCTGAACGATCGCCAACACACAGCCTGCCGCAGTTGTGTGGAGAAAGTCTCTACGCTTCATTTAGCTACGGCATCACTTTGAAAGAGTTGAAAAAGCGGTTCGTCAGAGAAATATCCTCTTCGCCTTTCGGATACCCGATCACGATTTGATAAGGCCGGCGGCCCACCATGTAGACACGCGATTTAAATGTGCGATCCGCGGTGTCAGCCGTAAACTCGATCACCTGATAGCCGTCGAGGTTAAGCGAGCGCGTGCTCGTAAGCGTGGCGTTGACGCCTTTGACGAAGTTATCGCGGTTCGCTTGCAGTTCTGCCTGGCGGCTGAAATTGAAACTCGGATCGTAGTCGACCCAGCCGATCAGGTACACGTTTTTGTCTTCGCGAACAATGAAGAGGTGCGTCGTGTACGGGCCGTGATCGCTTGGGGTTGTTTCGATTTTCTCCTCGGGAATTACGGGCATCAGCACTGAGAAGCGGCCGCTTTCCGAGCTGAAGTTCGCCCAGCCGCCCGAATCCACCGGCTTTGGCACCGGAGTCGGTCTGACGGCAGGTGTGGTAGGTGTGACGGGCGGACGCCGGGTGTGTTCCTGTGCGTTAAGAGAAAGGCTGAAGCCGAGTGTCGTCAAGAAAATGGCAAGAAAACGTTTCATACTGAGTTCCCTTCAAAAGCGAGCTCAAAAACTAAAGGCTTATACCACGGATTGATGCCGGATTAGAACGCCCTGTAAGCTATTGCCCACACATGGAATCCAAGCGCGCCATGGTGGCCATCGTTGGCCGCCCCAATGTTGGGAAGTCGACGCTGTTCAATCGTTTGATTGGGCAGCGGCGTGCGATTGTCGGCGACGAGCCGGGAATCACGCGCGATCGCATTTACGGCGAGGTCGAATGGGCAGGGACGAAGTTTCCTTTAATTGACACCGGCGGCATCGTGCCGGACGACGATGCGGTGATCCCGGCGAACATATTCAAACAGGCCGGGATGGCGATCGAGGAAGCGCAACTGCTGATCTGGGTCGTCGATGCGCGCAAGGGAATTACGCAGCTCGACGAAGAACTGGCGCAGTTACTGCGCGGGACGGGCAAGCCTGTCCTCGTTGCCGCAAATAAAATTGACTCGCAGAGTTTGGAGAGTGAGAGTACGGAGTTTTTTCAGTTTGGGTTTGAGAATGTGTTTCCGGTGTCGGCGGAGCAGGGGATTGGGATCGGTGAGCTTTTGGACGGTGTGGTGAATTTTTTAAAGCCACAGACTGACACGGATGAAACCGAAGAGCAGAAAGAGTTGCGGCTTGCGATTGTCGGGCGGCCGAATGTCGGGAAGTCGTCGCTGTTGAATAAATTGCTCGGCGAGGATCGCGTGATCGTTTCGCCGGTTGCCGGTACGACGCGCGATTCGATCGATACGGTGCTGGAGACGCCGGAACGAAAGTTCAGATTGATCGACACGGCGGGAATCAGGCGCAAGGGAAAAACTGATGAGATGGCTGAGAAGTTGTCAGTCATCATGGCGCGCAAGAGTCTCGAGCGTGCGGACGTCGCGATTGTTTTGATTGATGCGGTAGAGGGCGTGACAGCGCTGGATGCGAATATCGCGGGATACGCGCTGGATGCCGGGTGTTCGATCATCATTGCCGTTAACAAGTGGGACGCGGTTGCGGACAAGGAGACGAACACCGCGGTGGAGTTTGAGCGAAGTCTGCGTGACAAGATGAAGTTTTTGGAGTGGGCGCCGGTGATCACTATCTCGGCGTTGACGGGCCAACGCGTTGAACGAATTCTGCCTTTGGTGGTCCGAGCGGACGAAGCGCGAAACCGCCGCATACCGACATCGCAATTGAACGACTTCTTCGAACGCGCGATCGCCCAGCCACGCGGCGGAACCGCGCCGTCGCCGGGAAGAGGCGGGTTTTCGCGTTTGAAGGTGCAGTATCTGACGCAGGTCGGGATTCGTCCGCCGACGTTTGTAGTTTTCACATCCGGCGGCAAGGCGGGATTGCACTTTTCCTACGAGCGTTACGTATTGAATCGTCTGCGCGAGGAGTTCGATTTCTTCGCCACGCCATTGAGAATCGTTGAAAAGCACAAGTCCAAATCCAAAAAGTGAAGCTTCACCGGCGTTGCGGTTCAAGGTTGAAGCCCGGGACGGCGAAGCGCGCGCGGGTGTGATTACAACGCGGCGCGGCCAGATCGAGACGCCCGTGTTCATGCCGGTCGGGACCGCCGGAACGGTGAAGGGCATTCGATTTGAAGAGCTCGAGTCGCCTGATCTCGACGCGCGCATCATTCTCGGCAATACCTACCACCTTTGGCTTCGTCCCGGCATTGACGTGATCAAAGCTGCCGGCGGTTTGCACCGTTTCATCGGTTGGGACCGCGCGCTGCTCACGGATTCGGGCGGGTTTCAGGTGTGGAGTCTCGGCGCGCTACGCAAGATCACCGAAGAAGGCACCGAGTTTCGTTCGCATGTCGATGGTTCGCGGAAGTTTTTGTCGCCGGAAGTCTCGATGGAAGTGCAGGCGGCCCTCGGTTCGGACATCGTGATGGTGTTCGACGAATGCGCGCCCGGTCAGGCGACGCACGAAGAAACCGAACGAAGCATGGAACTGACGACTCGTTGGGCGCGACGTTCGCGATCCGCCTTCGATCGGCTGCAAATCGAAGGGGCGGACAGCGGCCGCACGGAAACGATCGACGGTGTCAGCGGCCAACAGGCGCTTTTCGGCATCGTTCAAGGCGCCGGCCATCTCGATCTACGCCGCCGCAGTCTCGAACAAACGGTCGAGATCGGCTTTGACGGGTACGCCATCGGCGGACTCAGCGTCGGTGAAGAAAAGTCAGTGATGTTTGAAGTTATTGACGAGATCGCGCCGCGCCTGCCGCACGAGACTCCGCGTTATTTGATGGGCGTCGGCACTCCCGAAGATCTTGTCGAAGCGGTCGCTCGCGGTGTCGACATGTTCGACTGCGTTTTACCGACGAGAAACGGGCGCACCGGCCAGGCGTTCACTTCGCGCGGCAAGCTGAACATCAAAAACGCGCAGTGGGCAAAAGATCCACGCCCTCTCGACGAGTCGTGCAGATGTTCCGTCTGTCGCCGCCACTCGCGTTCTTATTTGCGACACCTGTATTTGACCGGCGAAATGCTGGCCAGCATCCTGTTAACCCACCACAATCTGGCCTTCTTCCTTGACACTATGCGACGTGTGAGGCAATCTATCCGGTCTGGCCATTTCCTTAAATTTCGGAGAGAGTTCACCGAGCGGCTGGGTGCGAATGGTGAATAGTGGTTCGCGAGCTAGCCGCATCTGTTTGTTTAGGAAACAATGTTAACTCTTTTGTTCTTGCAGAGCGGTGCAGGTGGGTTGATTCAATTGATGCCCATCCTGCTGATTATCCTGGTCTTCTACTTCCTAATAATAAGGCCTCAGCAGAAGCGCCAGCGGCAACTCCAGGAAACCATAGCCAACTTGAAGATTGGCGATCGCATCGTGACTACTGGCGGCGTGATTGGCGTGATCACGACCGTTCGCGACACCAGTTTCCTGATTCGCAGTGCCGATAAATCGATTCTCGAAATAGCCCGGACTTCAATTGCCGGCATTGACGAGGAAGGAAACCAAGCCAGCTAATCCACGATTTTTGTGATGAAGAAAAAGAACCTCCTCTATCGCGTCATTATCATTCTCGTCGTTACGATTGTCGGCCTTTACCTTGTAATCGGTCCGCGCCGTCGTCCCACACTCAAGGATTTCACCTGGTCGGGCATCAAGGCATCGCTCGCCTCGAACATCAAGCTCGGTCTTGACCTTCAGGGCGGCTCGCACCTCGTGATGCGAGTAAAAACGGAAGAGTTTTTGAAGACACTGACCGAGCAGAACTACGTCGCCGCGCAAAACGCAGCGAAGGACGCCGGTTTTGAAATCAAGGGCGGTCAGGCACAGACGACAGGTGGTGATTATCGTATCGTTCTCGAACCGGCCGATCCTTCCAAGGCTAACGAAATAAAGGACGCAGTCGAAAAGAAGGTTGAATTAGCCGACACGACCGTGTGGTCATACAACGCGTCCGGCAGCCAGATGACGTGGAGCATGACGCAGGCAGCCCAGCGTCTGCTCGCCGACAACGCGACCACCCAGGCGTTGACCATCATCGACAGCCGTATCAACGCTCTCGGTATTACCGAGCCAACGCTGCAAACGCACGGCTCACAGAGTTCGCACCAGATCCTGTTGCAGATGCCGGGTGTTCAGGATCCGGAACGTGTTAAGGCGCTTCTGCAAGGACAATCGAAACTCGAACTAGTTCACGTGATCGGTCCGCCGAGTCCGGCTCCCGCCACGACCTATCCGACTGAAGCCGATGCAGTTGCGGCGGCCTCGTCAGGCGGCATAATGCCGCCGAACCGTAAGGTTTTGCCTTATAGCGAGCGCATGGAACTCACGGCCGAGCAGGATCCAAACCAGCAGCGGCCAAAGCAGTGGGTCGTGATCGAAGTCCCGGCAATCATCGACGGCAGCGAGTTGCGCAATGCAACGGCAGTCCCGAGTCAGGGTGGACGCGCGGACGACTACGAGATCAACTTCTCGCTCAAGAAAGCCGGCGCGGACAAGTTCGGACAGTGGACGGGCGCGCACATCAATGAGTACATGGGCGTCGTCCTCAACAACGAAGTCAAATCGATCGCCTACATCAAGTCGCAGATTTACGATCAGGGACAGATTACCGGACGCTTTACGCAGCAGTCGGCCGAAGATCTCGCGCTGACGTTGCGTTCAGGTGCTTTGCCTGCGCCGATCGAATACCTCGAAGAGCGCACGGTTGGACCAAGCCTCGGCGCTGATTCGATTCGCGCGGGTGTGCGTGCGTCGCTCGTCGGTCTCGGGCTGGTCGTGTTCTTCATGCTTATTTACTACCGCGGTTCCGGCGTGAACGCGGTCATAGCGTTGCTGCTGAACATGATCCTGATGCTTGCCGGATTGATCGTCTTCGGCGCTACGCTGACGTTGCCCGGTATCGCCGGCATCATTCTTACCATCGGTATGGCGGTCGACTCAAACGTGCTGATTTTCGAGCGTATTCGTGAAGAAATACGGAGCGGAAAAACGATTCCCTCCGCCGTCGATCAGGGATTCACACGCGCTTTCATAACCATTATCGACACCCACGTGACGACGATTGTTTCGTCGCTGTTCCTGTTTGTGTTTGGCACCGGCCCGATTCGCGGTTTTGCCGTGACCCTGGTCATCGGACTGCTGGTGAACCTGTTCTCGGCGGTTTATGTGTCGCGCACAATCTTTATTTGGCTGTTGAGCCGAAAGGAACGAGTGGAGTCGCTCAGCATTTAGAATTCATCATGTTTCAAATCCTGCACGATGTAAAAGTTGACTGGCTTGGTAACCGCCGTTTATTTATCGCCATTTCTGTGCTGCTGATGTTGGCTGGCCTGGGCTCGGCAATTTTTCGCCAGTTCACCGGCCGTCAGGCGTTCAATCTCGGCGTCGACTTCAAAGGCGGAACAGTGGTTACGGCCAATTTCAAGCAGCGTCCCAGCGACGAACAAATCCGCGCTGCACTCAACGAAAAAGGCGTCCGCGATGCGGTGGTTCAGTCCGTCCGCGACAATCCCAACACGGTGCTGATCAAGGTGCCGCTGGAAGGTGAAAGCCAGGATGGCAGAGCGCGCGTGAGAGAAGCGCTGAATGTGTTTGGCCAGGAAGCAAAGCCGGAGCTTGATTTAAACGCCGATGCGAATGCTGCCTACAAGATCGTCGGCACTGAAGCCGTGGGCGCGATTGCCGGCGCGCAACTGCGCAACAAAGCGATCGCGGTTACGCTCGCCGCGCTGGTCGGTATTCTCATCTATATTGCGTTTCGCTTTGAGTGGACCTACGGCGCCGCGGCCGTCATCGCGGTGTTTCACGACGTGCTCGTGACGTTAGGGTTCTTTTCGATCTTTCAGTGGGAAGTCAGTTTGACGGTGATTGCGGCATTGCTGACTCTCGTCGGTTTTTCCGTAAACGACACCATCGTCGTTTTCGACCGCATCCGAGAGAATCGCAGGCTGCAACGCCGCGACTCGCTCTACAAGATCACCAACGACGCGATCAATCAGACGTTGTCACGCACAGTGATCACCAACGGGCTGGTGTTTTTGTCCGTGTTGGCGCTGGTCCTGTTCGGCGGCGACGTGTTGCGTGCGTTTTCGCTCGCGCTCTTCATTGGCGTGATCTTTGGTACTTACTCATCGATCGCGATCGCGAGTCCGATCATGGTTTGGTGGGAGCAGCGGCTTGAAGCGGCAAACAGACAATCGGCATTGGCATACAACCAGCCCATTAAGGGTGGTGTGCGCACTCCGGCAAAAACGGCGAAACCCGCCAGCCGGCGGGCGAGCGCAAAGTTATAGTCACAACAGGGAATAACAAGGTTACGAGGCGGCCCAGAACGTCTCAGTTTGGTTTGCGCTTGACTTTGAAAGGTCATGAGGACTAGACTGCGCACGTTGCTGGCCAATTAAATAACTCAAGTGTCGACCCCGCGTGTGTGAAATCAGGTTGTTGGGCGCGGCGGCGGTGTGTTGAGCGGGCCGGCGAGTTTTTTCTCGCACAGCGGCTTCCAATCTAAACGGTGTGCTCAATATCGCAAAAGCTGCTGTTTCCCCTTCAAGAGTGACGGATCTCAAGCGGTACTTAAATCGACGTTTGCGAGGCAGTTACTGCTTCATTTTTTGTAACCCCTGATCCATTTGGCGCCGGAATCGGAGGATTAACATCAATGTTCGATAACTTAGTTGAGTCCAGTTCGCACAAACAGGACATTTCGCGAAAAGGCTCATTTATTGTCGCTACCACATTAATCTACGGAGTGCTGATAGCGGCATTCGTCGTGGTCAGCATTCTCTGGTACGACGCTCATCTGGCGGAACAGGAACTCGAGCTGACCACGCTTGTGGCTCCCGTGCCTGTGCCGCAACAACAGAAAGAGCCTGAGCAGCAGAAACAGGAAGCAAAGCCGACGAAAGCCGAGCAGAACGTCGACGTTCGTAAAGAACTGATCGCCGACGTTGCGGAAAGTAGAGTCGCGCCAAAGGAGATTTCTGCCAAGGCCAGCGATGTACCTCCGGTTAGACGTGGCGTAACGACGGTGCTTGGCAGCAGCGACTCTAATGCCACCGCGCCGATGCCCGCTGGGCCAGGCGCCGGCACCCTCGCTACTGCCCCGGCGAGAGTGAACATCGCCGAGGAACCGCCACCGCCAGCTCCGACACCAACTCCCCGTACAGCGCCGATTTCCGGCGGCGTGCTCAACGGTAAAGCCATCAGCTTACCTAAGCCGCAGTATCCACCAATCGCGAGGGCAGCACACGCATCAGGCACCGTTGTGGTCCAGGTGCTGATCGACGAAAACGGCAACGTGGTTTCCGCGAAGGCCGTTTCGGGTCATCCATTGCTGCAGGCGGTTGCCGTGGCAGCGGCGCGTCAGGCAAAGTTCTCCCCAACGAAGCTATCGGGGCAGCCAGTTAAAGTTAGCGGAATGATCCAGTACAACTTTGTGGCTCAGTAACTGCGGAGAACTTTGGTCGTGTCACCGCGGTTATCGTAGGTCGTCCCGGCTTCTCTGCTTGCTATCAAACTAATAAAACCTTTTGGAGGGGTTCACCGTGACAATGCTAATGAGTATTTTTGGAACTAAGTTCGTCGGTTTCCTGTTGCTGTTGCAGGACGCGGCAGCAGCCGCAAGCCCGGAGGGGAGCGCTGCAGATCACTTCACGCTCACCGAGATGGTCAAGAACATGGGCGCCGTCGCTATCGCCGTCGTTCTCGTGCTGCTGATCATGTCGGTTTATTCGATCGCGATCATGGTCGAACGTTACCTGACTTACTCCGCGGCCAAGAAGCAGTCGCGCGAGTTTGCACCGCGCGTCGCCCAGGCGCTCAAGAACGATCGCATCGAAGAAGCGATCAACATCAGCGACAAGCACCGCAAATCGCACCTGGCGATGGTCGTCAGCAGCGGCTTGCAGGAGTTTCGCGCACACGAGCAGTCATCCGATATCTCTGGTGATGAGATCGAGGCCTCGAAGCGCGCTCTGCAACGTGCAATCGCGATCAAGACCGCAGAATTCAAACGCGGACTTTCCGGTCTCGCGACGATCGGTTCGACCGCCCCGTTCGTGGGTCTGTTCGGAACCGTGTTCGGCATCATCAACGCTTTCCGCGGCATGAAGAACGCAGAGTCCGCTGGTATCGCGGCAGTCGCCGGCTGTATCTCGGAAGCGTTGTTTACCACCGCTCTCGGTTTGCTCGTGGCGGTGCCCGCAGTGTGGCTGTTCAACTACTTCACCGGTAAAGTCGACGGCTTTGTCGTCGAGATGGATAACTCGGCTTCTGAACTGGTCGACTACTTCATCAAGAACCGTACGAAGCAGTTGAAGGCTTAAGTAATACGCGTCACAAGCGCGGGAATGGTGAACCCCGTGGTGCGGGGCTGAAAGGCTCCGCACCAGCGCGTGGTTGCCGGTGAGAAAAAGGAGATTTTGTTATGTCAATGCAAGCTGGCGGCGGTAGCGGTGGTCTACAGTCAGAGATCAACGTTACACCGATGGTCGACATCATGCTCGTGCTGCTGATCATCTTCATGGTGGTCACGCCGTTCCTTCAGCAGGGTATTACAGTGGCCCTGCCCAAGAACATGAACAATCCGGACGTCGATCCGCGGATCATCAAGGAGTCGTCGATCGTCATCTCGATTCCCAATGACGGCGAGTACTATCTCGGCAAGCAACGGCTGCAAAGAGAGCAGTTGACCGAAAAGGTGGATCGGATGTTGGAGAGTATTAAGAACGAGCAGGATCGCATCGTTTACATCAAGAGCGGCGTTGGCGTCAGCTATGGCGATGTGGTCAATGTCATCAACGAAGTGAGAAAGCTCGGCGTCGACAAGATCGGCCTCGTGGCTGACAAGAAGAAGAAGGGCGCGGCGGTTGCGCCGGCGGCTTAAAAGGTAAATAGAACTAGGAGAAATTCAAATGTCGATGGGTTCGATGGGTGGTGGTAACAAAAAGGGCAGTACGACTGCCGAGCCCTATATCAACGTTACCCCGTTGATTGACGTTTTGTTGGTGTTGCTGATCATCTTCATGGTGGTCACACCGCTGAAGCCGAGCCGGTTCCAGGCCGACATTCCGACGCAGCGGGATCCAAATGAAGACCTGAGCCAGTTGAAGCCTAATCCGCTGACGCTGGTGGTCTCGATCGCGCCTGACCTCTCGATCAAGCTGAATCAGGACAACATGGGCTCAGTAAATGACCCTTCAGCTTTGGCGCAGAGACTGGTGCTCGTTTTCGCGCAGCGGAAAGAACAGCGCGCTTACAAAATAGGAATGGAAACGCGGACGGACTTGAAAGAAGAGGATCGTATCGAGAAGACGGTCTTCGTAAAAGCGCCGCGATCATTGCGCTACGGCGAAGTCGTCAAGGTTATTGACGCGATCAAGGGCGCCGGCGCAAATCCGGTCGGTTTGCAAGTGGACGATCTGCCTCAGTAACTAATTGGAGTCACCGATAAATGAAACTCGCTCAGACCAGGATCGTCATTGCCATTGCCGGCGCAATTGTTTTGGCGATCCTTGTTGCAACCAGCTCCGGGTGCGGAGTCATTAATAGAATCAGATCCAAGAATCAATTAAACGAAGCCGCGCGCGCTTATCGCGAAGGCAACTTCGTCGAGGCGGAACAGCACTCGCGCCGAGCGGCTGAACTGGACCCGAATAACAAGACGGCGCCCATGTTCATCGCACGCACGATTCACGCGCAATACCGTCCGGGTGTCCAGTCGCCGGACAATGTTGCGAAAGCGCAGGAGGCCATTCAGGCGTACCAGCGGATTTTGGATAAGAACCCGAGTGACGACGAAGCTTACAAGGCAATCGCCTATCTCTACGGGGCAACCAAAGACAATGAAAAGCTCAAACAGTGGATTACCGCTCGCGCCACCAATGAGGCAGCGGAACCGACGAAGCGAGCCGAAGCCTACGTAGTACTCGCCAGCAAGGATTGGGAGTGCTCGTTCCAGATCACTGAAAGCCCGACTAACAAGATCACTACCGTCGATCAGGCCAGCAATAAAGCGACCGTCTCCTATCGCAAGCCTAAGGAGCAGAAGGAATTCGATCAGGCCCAGATGTGCGTGAAGCAGGGCTTAGCCGAGGCGGAGCACGCGATCCAGTTCGATCCAAACAACGAGTCGGCCTGGTCTTACAAGACCAACCTCCTTCTCGAAGCCTCGAAGCTTGCCGAGATGGAAGGTCAAACCGACGCCAAAGCCCAGTACCAGAAGCAATATGAAGCCGCTTTGAAACGCACCACCGAGTTGAGTGCGGCCGCTGAAAAGCGGAAGGAAGAGGAAGCGCGGCAACAGGCTTCGCCGCCGGTAAGCCAGTAGGTTTTCCCGCAAGGTTCGGCCACAGATTTTCACGGACTAACACTGATCAGTTCTGATTCGTGTTAGTCCGTGAACTCTGTGGCCTTTGTTATACTTTTACCGTTGAAATGATCCGGATCGAAGATATTGTCGAGAAGGTCGCCGCTAATCACCCGCAGGCAGACCTCGATCTAGTCCGTCGCGCTTACCTTTTTTCCGCAAAAGAACACAAGGGCCAGAAGCGCGCGTCGGGTGAGTCGTACCTTGTCCACCCGCTCGAGGTGGCCAACATTCTCGCCGAAATGAAGCTCGATGAAGTGTCGGTCGCGACGGGTTTGCTTCACGACGTTGTCGAAGACACCCTCGTTGAACTCGACACGATCCGCCGTTTCTTTGGTGAAGAGATCACGCACCTCGTCGATGGCCTGACGAAGATCGCGCAGATCAGCAACATCTCGCGCGAGGAGCAGCAGGCGGAGAACGTTCGCAAGATGTTGCTGGCGATGGTCGACGACGTTCGCGTCGTGCTCGTGAAGCTCGCCGATCGGCTGCACAACATGCGCACGTTGCAGTACCTGAATCCCGAAAAGCGCAAACGTATTGCGGAAGAGACGATGGAGATCTTCGCGCCGATTGCGCATCGGCTCGGAATGGGCAAGTTGCGTGGCGAGCTCGAGGATCTCGCGTTTCGACACCTCCATCCGGAAGAGTATCGCGAGCTTGCCGAGCAACTGGAAAAACGGCGCCCGGAAAATGAAGCGTTTCTGAAAGGCGTGACCGCGCGGATCGAAGAGAAGATGAACGAGGCGGAAGTGCCGTTCGTGCTCGTCGAGGGACGCGTCAAACGGCTCTATTCGATCTGGAAAAAACTGCGCTCGCAGAAGATCTCGATCGATCAGGTTTACGACCTCGTGGCCGCGCGAATCATAACGCCGAACGAAATACGTCACTGTTACGCCGCGCTGGGAGTCGTACACAACAACTGGAAACCCGTACCCGGTCGAATCAAAGACTGGATTGCCACCCCTCGC
>DASUPR010000392.1:0-7368 GCA_036281015.1 Pyrinomonadaceae bacterium | reverse complement strand
GCTGATCAGTGTCCACGTGATCCCGAGGCCGCACGCCGAGGTTGAACGCGTACTGCCCGTGAACGGACGAACCGGTTTGAGCCCGGATGAGACTGCTTTGCAAGGCGGCGCGCGCGGTCAACTCGGTCAGGGCGATCAAGGACGCTCCCTCAGCTCCGGCGCACGCGAGGCAAACAAGGAACGCACCCGCTAACTGACCACCGGTAACGGACAGGGTTGGAGGGGTTATGTCAGTCGATAAAGATCTAGTTTCCGTACAACAGGCGCGCGATCTGGTTGAGGCAGCGCATCGCGCACAGGCTGAAGTGGCCCAGTTCGATCAGGCGAAGATCGATCGCATCTGTGAGGCCATGGCCAATGCGGCGTTGCGCGAAGCGGTACGGCTCGGCGCGATGGCGGTCGAAGAAACCGGGTACGGAGTTCCTGACGACAAGCGCGAGAAGAACCGTTTTGCCGCCGAGGATGTTTGGAACTACTTTCGCGGCCTGCGCACCAAGGGGGTCGTTTCCGAGTCGAAAGACGTTGTCGAGATCGCGAGTCCGCGCGGTGTGGTTGCGGGCATCATTCCTTCGACGAATCCAACCTCAACTGCAATTTTTAAAATCCTGATCTCAATCAAGTCGCGCAATACGGTCGTGCTGTCGCCGCATCCGTCGGCGGCGAAGTGCATCAACGAAACCGCGCGCGTGATGCGCGAGGCGGGTGTGAAAGAAGGCTTGCCCGCGGACGCGATCGGCTGCATGACGACGGCGACGATCGAAGGCACTGAGACTTTGATGAAGCACAAGCAGACCGCCGTGATCCTGGCGACGGGCGGTATCGGGCTTGTGCGCGCCGCTTATTCATCGGGTAAACCGGCGTTTGGTGTTGGTCCGGGAAACGTTCCGGTTTGTATCGAACGCACCGCTGACGTGCCTAAGGCGGTGCAGGACATTTTGACGGGTAAGTGTTTCGATAACGGCACCATCTGCGCGTCAGAGCAGGCGGTGATTTGCGACGCGCCGATCGAACAGGCGGTGCGCGAACAGTTCAAACTTCAGGGTGCGCATTTTCTTTCCGCTGCTGAAGCGGAGCAACTCGGCAAGGTTGTAGCGACGCCGCAGCGTTCATTGAATCCGGCGATTGTCGGTAAGTCAGTGGAAGTGATTGCGAAGATGGCGGGGTTGAACGTGCCGCCGGGAACGCGTTGTTTGATTGCGGACGTTGGGGGTGTTGGACGCGACTATCCGTTGTCGATGGAAAAGCTGTCGCCGATTTTGGCGTTTTATGTGGCTGACGGTTTGGCGCAGGCGGCTAAGCGCAGTCAGGAAGTGCTCGGGTATGGCGGCATGGGCCACACGGCGGGAATTCACACGCGCTCGCGCGAGGCCGCGGTGCAGTTTGGCGCCGAGATGCCTGCGTCGCGTATCACGGTGAACACGCCGACGACGCATGGCGCGATCGGTTTTTCAACGGCGTTGCCGCCGTCGATGACGCTGGGTTGTGGTTCGTGGGGCGGTAACGTCACGTCGGACAACGTGTCGCCGTTGCACTTGATGGACATCAAGCGCGTTGCGTTTGAGACGCGTCCGGTGAAGAGCACGCGTCCGGCAGTTGGTGTGCAACCGGCGGTGAGTGCGCCGCAGTCACAGCCGGGGGCGCCGGTCGTCGCGGGCGGCAAGATCGATCGGCAGGAGATCGCGGCGATCGTGGATCGCTTCCTCGCGGGCAAACGCGTTGAAGCACCGGCAGCAGCATCGCCTTTGCCGAAACCGGAGATTGAACAGGAAGCCGGGAGCATGTACACCGCACCGGCACCCGCTCCGAAAGTAGTTGAGCCGGTAGCGAAACCGGCGGCCCCGCAATCATCGAACGGCAACAAGACGGCGGTAGAGTTTGTCAGCGAAGACGACGTGAAGCGTGCGATCCAGCGAGGGGATAAGATCTACATCAACGCGAAGACGATCATTACACCCGCAGCTCGCGATATTGGTGAGCCCGCGGAGATTTTTGCAAAGATCTAATGTTTCTGGCGAAGGTAGTAGGCACTGTCTGGTCCACCAAGAAGACGCCCGATCTCGAAGGCGTCCGGTTCCTCATCGTCCATCCTTACGATCTCGACAAAGAACCAACTCGTAACATCGTCGTAGTTGCCGATCGACTCGGCGCCGGAACCGGTGAGATGGTGATGTGCGCCTTCGGCAAAGCAGCGCGAACCGCGATCGGAAATCAGGACATGTCGATCGAGGCCGCCGTTGTCGGCATCGTCGATCGCGTGGACATCAACGAAACGCCAGACATTGCCGATTTCCAATTGCCGATTGTCGATTGACAAGAGCAACCCGGCAATTGCAATGAACAATCGACAATCGGCAATCGCAAATCGACAATTCCCAAATGGCCAATGAAGATTTGATCTATCGCATCACTCGCGCGGTTTATGAGCGTTTAGGTCCGAGTGCGGACGAACAGATGGTGGAGCAACTCGTCACCGACATCTACCGCGAGGTGAAACAGTCGGTCACCGCTTCGGGCCGTTCTGAAACGAGCGCGCCGCCTTCGGGCTCGGGCTCATCCGAGCGTATGATCATTTCCGTCTTCGGCGTGGACCACCCGGGTATCGTCGCCGGTGTTTCGCAGATACTCGCGGAGGCTGGTTGCAGTATTATCGATATCAACCAGACGGTGGTGCAGGGAAAGTTTGCGATGGTGATCATCGGCGACACCTCTCGCGCGCGCGAAAGCACCGCCGAACTGAAGGAACGGCTCCGGCGCGCCGGAGAACAGTTGGGCGTGCGCATCTACGCGCAGCGCGAAGACCTTTTCAACGCGATGCATAGAGTGTGAGAACTCCCGAACCGTCCATTACTGAACCGGAAATCGCCCGCCGTTGCCCCCACTGTGGTGTCTCGCTTCGCCAGCAGGCGTTCTTTTGTCCGCAGTGTGGGGAACAAATTAGTCAAAGTTCCTCAACCTCGGTTCCGCAGAAAACAGGCGTCGCCGAAAACGTGCGCGAACGTGTCGAAAAGATCAAACACGTCTCGAGTGTCGTGATCGATCAGGCTGCGTACGATCCGAGTTTGCGCTTCCTGCTCGTCGTCATCGTGTTGTTTGTGCTGTTTCTCATCCTGCTGATTCTCAGCAAAGTGATCGGCTAAACGGATGGAATACACTCAAGCCGAAATCCTGCAAACCGTCGCCATGACCGAGATGGAACATCTCGACGTGCGCACGGTCACGCTCGGCCTTAACCTGCTCGATTGCAGCAGCGACTCCATCAGCACGATCGCGCAAAAGGCCGGCGAGAAGATTCGCCGCGTGGCGGAGCGGCTCGTGTCAACCGTTGACGAGATCGGCAACGAGTTTGGTATCCGCGTCGCCAACAAACGCATTTCGATCACGCCCGTTTCACTGCTCACAGAAGGCGCGAAAGGGAATCCGGTCGAGCTTGCACGCGCGATCGACGACGCTGCCGGTGCTGTCGGCATCGACTTCATCGGCGGTTACTCCGCGTTGGTCCAAAAGGGCACGACGCGTTCCGAGAAACTGTTTCTCGACTCCATTCCGGAAGCGCTTTCGAGCACGTCGCGTTTGTGTTCGTCGGTTAACGCGGCGACGACGCGCGCCGGCATCAACATGGACGTCGTGGCCCAAGTCGGACGGATTCTCAAGGACGCCGCGGAACGCACGCGCGATCAGGGCGGACTCGCCTGCGCGAAGTTTGTCTGTTTTGCGAATGCGGTGGAAGACAACCCGTTCATGGCGGGCGCGTTTCATGGCGTGAGTGAGGCGGAGGCGGTGATCAATGTCGGCGTTTCCGGTCCCGGCGTGGTCCATCACGCCGTGCGACATGCCGATCGCAATCTGCCTTTGCAGGAGCTTGCCGAGACGATCAAGAAGCTGTCGTTCAAACTCTCGCGTGCGGGTGAACTCGTCGGCCGCGAAGCAGCGCGCCGTTTGGGAATTCCGTTTGGCATCATCGATCTGTCGTTGGCGCCAACGCCCGTTCGCGGCGATTCGGTCGCAAACATCATCGAAGCGATGGGCTTTGAACGTGCCGGCACACACGGGACCACCGCTGCGCTCGCGCTGCTGACGGACGCGGTTAAAAAAGGCGGCGCGATGGCGAGTGGCTCGGTCGGTGGGATGAGCGGCGCGTTTATTCCGGTTTCGGAAGACGCGGGGATGATTGAAGCCGCGCAAGTCGGTGCGTTGTCGCTGGAAAAACTCGAAGCGTGGACCAGCGTCTGTTCCGTGGGTATCGATATGGTCGCGGTTCCCGGTTCGACTTCAGCCGAGACGATCGCAGCGATCATTGCCGACGAGATGGCGATTGGCGTGATGAACAACAAGACCACTGCGGTGCGCATCATTCCGGTGCCGGGGCGCGACGTTGGCGACATGGTTGAGTATGGCGGGTTGTTGGGCAGCGCGCCGATCATGCCGGTGAGCGCGTTTTCGTGCGCTGACTTTATTCGAAGGGGCGGTCACATTCCCGCGCCCATTCACTCGCTACGAAATTAGACCAAAATCCGTGTTAATCTGTGGTAGGAGACTGCGATGCCTGAAGCACTCGGAATGGTTGAATGTCGCGGACTGGTCGCGATGATCGAAGCCGCGGACGCGATGGTCAAAGCTGCGAACGTTCGCCTCGTCGGCTGGGAAAAGATCGACGCCGGACTCGTAACCGCGATCGTGCGCGGCGACGTTGCAGCCGTTCGCGCGGCGGTCGATGCAGGCGCCGCGGCCGGCAGAAGAGTCGGTGAAGTCGTGGCTACCCACGTGATCCCTCAACCCCATTCAGACGTGGACCTGGGCCTCCCCGTTTTGCACACCGGCGAAACCACGCGCAAGAAGATCAGCGGCTCCGTCAGACCCAAATCCTGAAGCCCCCTCCTTTTCCACGAATCCTTTGGGGAGGCACGGAACGAAGTACAAACTGAGAGCAAAGTAATCGTTCCCGCTCAATTTCAACTTCTGCAGGAGGTGACGTGAACGAAGATCCCCTGTCCGACAACAATCAGCCCCTTAGTGAAAAAGCGGAGAGCCTGGCCCATGTCTCACTCTTCAGACGTCTCGAGGCGGACGAACTCGAACGGCTTGCAACGCGCGTCGAGCACGTAACCTTCTCCGCCGGCGAGACGATCTTTCTGGAGAACGACAAGGGCGACGCGCTGTACGTGGTTGATAGCGGTACGGTGCGCATCTGGGTGCTCGACGAGGACGCGAACCCGGTCACGCTGGCGGAGTTAAAGACCGGCGACTTCTTCGGTGAACTCGCGGTGCTCGATCGTGGGCCAAGATCGTCAAATGCGACCGCGATCAGCGATATCGTTCTGCACCGCTTGAGCAGTGACGACTTCCAGGAGTTTCTGATACAGCATCCGGAAGCGTCGATCGATGTGATTTGCGAGATCGGCGCGCGCATGCGCCAGACAAACATGCTGGTGTCGTCGCGCGTGGTCCGAAACATCAACGTCGAGATGGAAGAGAAGGCCACGGTGGGCCAACGCATTGCGGACAAGGTGGCGTCGTTTGGCGGTTCGTGGACGTTTATCTGTATCTATGTTGCCTTTTTACTGGTGTGGATGGGCTTCAACTCGTTTGTGCTGGTCCGCTACCGATCGGATTTCGATCCGTATCCTTACATCCTGCTCAACCTGATGCTGTCGATGACGGCCGCACTGCAGGCGCCGATCATCATGATGTCGCAGAACCGCGCCGCGTATAAGGATCGACTCGCGGCGGAACAGGACTTCAAAGTAAATCTGAAGAGCGAACTATTGCTGGAAGAGTTAATGCGCAGAACAAAAGCGCGCGAGGCTCAGTTGCAAGAGATCGCCGACGGCATCAAGAGTCTCAAACAGTAATCAGAGCGCGCTCCGCTCCGTAATTATTCTTATGGTGACGGTTTTCTCGTGCCGCCGGCGGGCAGGCGTACTGGTGGTGGCTTCGGAGCGTTGCCGGTGCTTCCTTCTTTACGCGCCAGTCGTCCGGTTCTCGTCAACGCGATCCGTTTATCGCCGCCGGAAGGCTGGTCCACGCTCACTTTGATCGAGCGGAAAGTTCCGTCCTGGGTCTTGTTGGTCGGGTTGTACGCGATGACGTACTGCGTGCGCAGGTCGCGAATGATCTCGTTGGCGATCGCGGGCAGGTCAGCAATCGATTCCGGGAAGAACGCGCGCCCACCGGTTTCAGTAGCCAGCTTATTGATTAGACTCACGGCTTTCTCGCGCGGACTCTTGCGAATCAGGCCAGCCTCTTTGTCCAGCTCGTTCACAAAACCGATGACGAAGATTTGAACGTCTTCTTCGCGGAGCTTCGAGAATAGCTGCTCCTGTTTGTAGAAGCTGTTGCGATCCTCGCCGTCGGTAATGACGATTAGCGCGCGCCGACGACGATCGCCTTCGTCACCGCGCTTGTATTCCGAAACGTGTTCTGCGGAAAGGTAAACGGCGTCGATGATCGCGGTTTGGCCGCCTTCGACATAGAAACTGTCGAGACCATCCATCAGGAGTTCTTTGCTTGCCGTGAAGTCCTGAACGGTTTCGATCTTGTCGCTGCTGATGAAGCGGACCAAAAACGTTTCATCACCTGGCTTGTTGGCATTGATGATGGTTTTTCCGGCGTCGATAACGCTCTGCAACTGCGAACGCAGCGAGCCCGAAGTGTCTACGGCCAGGCCGTAACTGATCGGCACCTCTTCACGTGAAAAGGTCTCGATGGCTTGTGGCACTCCGTCTTCAAACACGTGGAAAGCGCTCTGCGGCACGTCGTTGATAGGCCGGTTGTTGCGGTCGATCACGCGGACGTGAAGCTGGACCAGTTCGGCGTTGATCTTGATAGTGTCGCCTGCCTCGATGACATCGGGCGGCGTCGGCGTTGGTGTCGGTTTGAGACGTGGGACCGGTGGCGGCTCGCCGAGAGTCGGAGCGCCGGTCGGGCGTTGCGTCTGCGGCGTCGGACTCGGAGACGCGTTCGGGGTTGCCGGCTGCGTATTTCGCGGACGATCCTGGCTGGCATGGCTCGCCGCTCCCGCGACGATCAGACCACAGATAATAATGGAAACTGCGAAAACTCTTCTCATGTCACACGAAACGCTCCTCGAACCCTTATATCGGGAACGGGAGCGCTGGGGCAAGCAGTGTCGCTACGGCGACTCCACGCACGGTGAACAGATGCAGCGAAACCAACACTACGTTGCCGTAATAGTCTCCAAGCGGTTCTAAATCCCACCAACGAAGTTGGTGGTGTCTTCATACCCAACCTACCAGTGACTACGCCGAACGTCCAATCCCACCAACGAAGTTGGTGGATCGTTCATACCCTACCTCGCGCCGGCCGTGGCGTAGTAGCCCTCCTTGGAACGGACGAACAGCCGGGGCAGAC